>CALJMD010000090.1 GCA_937981915.1 uncultured Acidimicrobiales bacterium | reverse complement strand
GTCTTCAGCCGGTGTCTGGCGAACCGGTTCGATCCGCACCGACTCTCGATTGAGATCAAGTAGGAACTGGGCCAACAGCACTACGAGCGCAAGGGCGATCACGCCGAGCAGTCCTCGGAGCCGCAGAAGACCGTGGTACTGCAATCGCCGTACCGCGGCGACCGACCGGCCGGTACGTTCGGCTACGTTGCGTGCCGGGATCCCCTCGACGAACCGGTAAGTCATCACCTCGCGCTCGGCTTTGGTCAAATGGCTAAGGAGCTCCTCGACGATGTCCATCGAGTCGATGACATCGAACTGCCTGCCGTCGTCGATCGGTTCATGATGCGGCTCTAGCGGAACATGTTCGAATCGTCTCACCCGCTTTTCGTCCGCCACCTTGTTGGAAGCGCAACGGTATACGTACGCCTCAAACACCGGGCTCGACTGGCTAGTGAACTCTTCCAGGCGGTCCTGACTGCCAGCCCATTCGATGCCCTTGTGCAGGGCGTGGCTGGCAACCAGCTCAGGGTCGGCCGCCTGCTTTCGTTTGGCGTAGCCGACAAGCCGCGGATAGTAACTTGCGAAAAGTTCAGAAGCCGATGCGCTGTCGGACACGCATCGCAATTGAGTTGTCGACGAACGCACTACATCCACCTATCGTCTCCGCCAGCCAGGTCTGCCACCTGGCGACATGCCAAGACAATCTGCCATGCGGCGGAGTGATCTGACTGGGTCAAGATGCCCAAAAGCGAATGATTTTCGACGCAGATTCGTCTTAACCAACTGTGAGCGTCGGCGGCGGCGAAGCACGTCTCATCGCGCCTCAAAAGACAGGGCTGACAACAGGTGGTTGTGAACAACATCTCGAACGTAGCCAAAATTGACGAAGCCTCTTTTCACTCCGATCAACACCAGATTGCGTCGCTGTTGGCTGCCACAACCAGCCTGATTCGAGACCCTCACCAGTCGACTGACATCATTCGCCGCCAACTTGCCGCCGTCGTCAATGGCCGATTGCTGGTCGGCTACTCGGTCGGCATCCCGGTCCTGGTGGTTGCAGTCGAACCTGTGGAGATTGAGGGACGCCAACATTGGCGAACCGTGGGCGCTCGTGACGGCGTGAGGGCCCCGGTTCGGACCGCGATGTCACTCTCTTTGCTGTTGGATGGAACAGGAGTCGACCTAATCCGCCAGACACTCCTGGATAGGCCAGGCTCGCGCCGCCGGTGGTCCAGGCCAGCCGGGTTGCTGATGCATTCGGTTCCCCGGTGGCAGTGGGGTCCACAAGGGTCGCAGGTGAAGGACGCCGATAGTGGGATCATCCGCCAGTATCGGTTCCAGGATGGAAGCGTCGACGTAGCGGTTCCCATCAGCGGCTGCCCAACCACGGCGATTCGCGCTTTGTCGTGTGATTCGGGCTATGCCGTGTATTCCGGATTGTCCCAGACAATGAGGACGGCATAGCTGCCGACTGTTTCGTCCCGCATGTAGTTGGGGATGGCCTTGACCGCTCGGAAACCCTCGGAGATTTGGAACGACAACGTCGGGTCGGACAACTCTCCGGTGCGGACCTTCTCGATGTAGTCTTCGGCAGACATTTCGCCGATGTGGTCCCGGTAGCCGGGAAGTACACCACCGGCAACAATGCCGGCCTTGTTGAACTTCTGAACGCAGCCCTTGCGGAGGGCGTATAGTTCACGGCCGATGCCTTGACCTCGGTAGGCCGGATCGACGGCGATGGTGGTGCCGTAGTACCACGAGTTGTCGAGCGAATGGTTGCCGACACCGCCCTCACCGTGCACTTCGGTCAGCCCATGGTCGGAGTGGTCGAAATCAAAGTCGATGAAGATGCCCATGCCCAGGCCAATGAGTCTGTCTCCATCATCGCCGTCCAGGACCATGAAGTTGCCTTCAGGAAACACGGTGGCAACGTTGGTCATTTCTTCAACGGTGTAGAGGTCTTCAGTGGCAACCGTGTCGAACGTGGCGTGCTCGAGGCGGTGAGCGTCCTCGATGCGATCCACGGTCAAGTTGGTGTAGGTGAGGTTTGCCATCTTCTCCTAGTCATGCCACTCGCCGTTGAGTGGCAACGAGGCTCGCTTGAGCCCAGCGCTAGCTCGGTAAGCCCACCGACGTGAACTCGTTGTGCGACGGTAGTCCCCAACAGGCCCAGAAGTCCAGGGTTTGTGGTCGCATAATTGCGGCGCCGCTGGACTCGACGTGATACGGCTCGACCGAGACCTGGCACACTGCGGTGGGCTCACGGGTCAGCTCCATCAAATCTTCAACGGTCAGATCGCCGCCACTGTCCCCGAGAATCTTCGAGGCGGTATCCAACCGAAGCTGAGAGGAATCCATCAGCATCGGCGAACGATCACCCTGTACGGCGGTCGATTCCGGGTGGACGGTGTGGTTGGTGTGCACCAGGGCGCTGCCGTTGAGTTGAACCATTGGCCGAGCCGTTGGCATTGCTTCGATGCTGTAGCCGTCGTCGTTGGCGTCGAACACCAAGAAGTTGTGGCCACCGGCCAGGTCGGCCTCCAAGATCGCGTCTTTGGCTTCAGCCGCCGACTCCATCGTTAAGGCGTGGCGCACCACCTGGGGCCACGTGACGCCGGGCTTGCCGTCGGCCGCAGTCAAATTGTTGATGCCGACGCATACGCCCAGTTCGTTCATGCCGATCTGGCCCAGCGCGCCGGTGGTGGTGAACACCACAGCGTTCGGGGCGTCGTCAGGGGCCAGGCGCAACAACACCACATACTCAGTGGCGGTGTCGTGCATGTCCCAGGTTTGCCCATAGAAGCCAGCGCCGCCGGCCATGGAGTCGGGGACGATGAACGCGGTGCAGTCGTCTTCCATCACCTCGTCGGGGTGCGGGCCACCCTGATGGGCCCGAACGGTGTCGACGAAGTCGGTGAACCCGCCGACGATGACGGCTTCAGCTGGTGTGATCCCGGCCCCCTCGGCCATGGCCAGCATCTCGGTGGCCAGAGTGGGGGAGTGGGCCTGATGGGCGGCCACCATCGAATCAGCCAACTCCAAGACGGTGTCTCGGCCCAGGGCTTGGCCGGTCCACAGGTCCGACGCTGCCAGCGACACCCGCTCCTCGGTGTAGGCCTGAATGAGCTCTCGGTAGGTCGAGCCGTGGGTGAAGCCCATCTGCTCGGGGGTTCCACTGAGATCGAGGATGCGGATCGGAGGACGTTTCATATCCCCAAGTCTGGCAGAAGCTGCCGGAGAGAGTCGACCTGCACGGTTGGGTAGTACTCGGACTCAGTCCACTGTCGGCCTCTTCGTAGCCACGCTGTTTGAACACCGAGCAGGTCGGCGCCATAGATGTCGTGGTGGGGTGAGTCGCCGATCATCCAGGCGTTCGTCAACGGTGCGCCTGTGGCTCGGGCGGCAGCTTCGAACATCTTGGCATCCGGTTTCTCGATGCCAAGGTCGCCCGAGACGACAATGGCATCCACTAGGTCTCGTAGCCCAAGGGCATCGATCTTGGCGTGCTGCGACTGGGACGATCCGTTGGTGACGATTGCAACTTTGTGGCCGTTTTGGTGGAGCGCTTGCAGGAAGTCGATGGCGCCGGCTGTCGGCTCGGTCAGCTCCACAACCCGGCGGCGGTAGTTAGCGACGAGTCCGTTGACGGAGGTTCGCAGACCGAGCTGTTCGTTGATCGTGGCGAAGACGTCTCGACGGTTGGAGTAGCCGTCGTTGTCGAGGTCGATGATCCACTCCACGGTTCGTGTTTCCTGGTCGTGGCGGCGGCAGAACTCGTCCGCCCAGTCGGCCACCGCTCTCTGGCGGTCGGCCAATGTATTGTCGAGGTCGATCATCACCAACATGCTCCAATCAAGCCACAACTGAGGGCGGAGTGTGTCGAATTGGCCACCGGGAAGGTCGTCGATCGTTCCGGTGATGAGGTTGAGTCGGCCCGGCCTGAGGCCAAGAGCGCCTTTGCCTCCCTGCTCGATGCGGTGCGACGCCTGCCCGACGGCTTGGCCGTCGACGTCTGCTCGGACTACGAACAGCAACTGGCGGCCGAGCGGCTGTTGGCAGTGGCCCGGCTGGCCGGATCTTCAGGTGACGTTGCTATTGACCGACGTCGCGCTCGGAACACAATGTCCGCTGGTCGTGGCAAGCAATTGAGCGGCCGATCGGTGAACCGAGATGCTCGCCGGGCCGCGGCCGTGGCCGCCAACGAGCGGTTGGGGGAGCAACTGGCA
>CALJMD010000089.1 GCA_937981915.1 uncultured Acidimicrobiales bacterium | reverse complement strand
ATCCAGCTAGCTGGAAGTTGTTCAACGAGGACTCGTTCGACGTTGCGCATGATCCGTGTTTCGGTTGGGGGCCTTTTGTTTGCCACAGACAAGTGTTCCTCCCAAGCAAGTTGATGTCTCGTCAAGACTACTGTTTCAGTGGCAGTGAAACAAGCCTAAAATTGAAACTAATCTGAGAGATCTTCCAGAGGGCGGTCCGCCGATCGGGGATTGGCGGGCCGCCTTTACTACCGTTGAGCCATGCAACCGGTTCAACGATTCGCTCCCGACACCGAGCTGGAGATTCTGCTGAAGGCCATGGCCGATGACGGAGCGTTCATCGTGGAAGCCATGTTCGACGCCGCCACTATCGACGCCGTCCGCCAAGCCTCCGACCGGTTCGCCGAAGAGGTGGCGCCGGGTTCGTCCACCCAGGGGATGGGTGAGGACGGCAAAGCGTTCGTTGGTGCCAACACCATTCGCTTCTCCAGCCTGGCCAAAATCACACCGGCTTTCTTCACGATGTTGGACAACGATCTGTTTCATCGGATCGCCGAGGCTCGACTGCTTGACATCTGTGGGTCGTACTGGCTCAACACCGCCCAGGTCATGTACATCGGTCCAGGTGAGAAGGCCCAAGTTCTGCATCGCGACGCCGACAACTGGTGGCCGTTTGTCAAAGCGACGTGGCCTAACACCCCAGAGGTGACGGTGAGCGCCATGATCGGACTTGACACTGTCACCGAAGAGCTGGGCGCCACCAGGGTCGTTCCCGGTAGTCACTTGGCCCAGGAGCTTGAGCTGTACGCCGAGGCCAAAACCGTGCCGGCTGAACTCGGCCCGGGAGACGCCCTTGTCTATTCCGGCAACGTGCAACACGGCGGAGGGGCCAACCTCACGTCCGACCGGTGGCGCAGGGCGATGCACATGAGTGTCGTGGCCGGATGGCTCGCACCCGAAGAGGCTGCGGCTCTCGACTTCCAACTTGGCGAGCTAGACGACCAATCCGAGCGAGTGCAACGCATGCTGGGCCACCGCTCCTACGATCCTCGCCCTCACCGTGGCGGAGGCCTGTGGCTACGCCACGTGAAAGCGATCGAGGACGAGTAGCGAGCGGGCGGGTAGATAGCAGACGCGGGCCGACGGGACTGCTAGGTTCGCGGCAATGTCTTTCTCCGCTTGGGCCCGTGGATTGTCACTGGGTCTGGCAGCCGCACTGATATGCAGCTGCACAACCGTCGCCGAAGAAGCTACCACCGACCCGACGCTGGGGTCGGCCGAGCTGTCGACGACCTCCGAGCCGGAAGCCGAAGACGCAGGCAGTGAGACAGAGAGTGACACAGACGGTGACTCCAACGCCGATGGCGAAGCAGGCTCGTCGAGCTTCCTTCCGGAAGGAATGACCGCTGCCGACCTGCCACCCGACGTGGAGGAACGGGCGCGGATGGTGACGCAATGGGTCGACGCCAACATGAGCGAAAGCTCAGGCTTCTCCCTTTCACTCGACCCTCCGGTCGACTTTCAGTTCTCGGTTGACATCGCAGACGTTGACGAGGCGGCAACCCGATGCCAGACCTTCGAACAGGTCGTGGCCGCCTACATGACCGAATCGGAAACCGGAACCATCGCCGTCGAAGGATGGGTGCTGGGCGACGACGGCTCGTTCTCAGGTACCAGCTGGGAGTCCTTCGTCTGCACCTGACCCGACAACGGTCTGGAGTTGCCGACAGCGCGGGACTGCTGCAAAGGTAGGGCCAGGGGATTCTCGTCGACCGCGGCGGGAGCGTTGCGCAACCATTGCAGGAGGTAGACGGGTGCCAGTAGAACGATTCCCGATCGAAGCCGGACACATCATGATGTTCGCCCGGTCCATTGGTGACGCCAACCAGATCTACTACGACGCCGACCACGCGGCCGGTACCGAAGTGGGCGACATTATTGCGCCACCAACCTTTGTGCAGGCCAGCGCCCAGCACGATCCGGACTATCGTCTCCGGCCCAAGATCGGCGAGCCGTGGCTCGGATCGGGGGCCAAGCCAACCGGCATTGACCCCGACGCCAAGTCCGACTCCAGCGGCGGGATCGCCTCCGGGCTCCATGCTGAACAGCACTACGAATACCATCGGCACATCAACCCCGGCGACGTGCTCACCGCCACCGTCAAACCAGGTGAACAGTGGGAGAAGCACTCGAAGCGGGCGGGCCTGCTGTCGTTTTCTGAGACCATCACCGAGTACCGCGATCAGAACGGCGAACTGGTCATCACTGCCCGGGCGGTCGGTGTCCGCACCGAAAAGCCGGTCACGGGCTGAAAGGGAGGCGACGACACATGGCTCTGAAAGCAAGCGAACTCAACGTCGGCGACTCCCGCAGCGAAGTGCTGGTGGAAGACCTGAAACGAACCCAACTGGTGATGTACGCCGGAGCCTCCGGCGACTACAACCCGCTGCACACCGATGACCTCTTCACCCGTGAGGTGGCGGGCTACCCCGGAGTGTTCGCCCACGGCATGCTGTCAATGGGTATG
>CALJMD010000088.1 GCA_937981915.1 uncultured Acidimicrobiales bacterium | reverse complement strand
TCGGCGGCTATGTACTTGGTCTCCATGAACTCGAGCATTCCCTCGTGAGCGCCTTCTCGACCAACGCCTGACTGCTTGACACCGCCGAACGGGGCAGCCGGATCGGAAATGAGGCCACGGTTGACACCAACCATGCCGTACTCGATGGCTTCGGAGATTCGCATTCCTCTCGCCAGATCCTTGGTGTACAGGTAGGCGGCCAAACCGTAAATGGTGTCGTTGGCCAACGCCACCACCTCGTCGTCGGTACTGAAGGTGGTAACGGGCGCAATCGGCCCAAAGATCTCCCGTGACATCAACGGGTTGTCGGGAGCCACATCGGACAGCACGGTTGGCTGGAAGTAGAAGCCGGGCGAACGGCCGGTGTCACCACCGGTGGCGACAGCCGACCCTGACCCAACAGCGGTGGCCACCGAATCGATCATGTCATCCTGCGCGCCCTGGTTAATAAGAGGTCCAAGTTCAACCCCGGACTCCAGGCCCGGGCCGACCTTCAACGCCGCCATAGCGGCCGACAATTTCTCGGTGAACGATCCGGCGACTGCTTCATGAACCAAGAAGCGATTGGCGGCAATACACGACTGTCCACCATTGCGCATCTTGGCAATCATGGCCCCTTCGATGGCGGCGTCGACATCGGCGTCCTCGCAGACGATGAACGGAGCGTTGCCGCCCAACTCCATGGCGGTTTTGACCACGGTCTTCGCCGCCTCGGCCAGCAGGGTGCGGCCAACTTCGGTGGAACCGGTGAACGAAACCATCCGCACCCGGTCGTCAGCCAACATGGCAGGAACGACCTTGGAGGAACGGTTCGACGGCAAAATGTTGAGCACGCCGTCAGGTAGTCCGGCATCGGACATCAGTTGTCCAAGGGCCAAGGCCGACAGTGGTGTATCCGAGGCCGGCTTGAGAATCATGGTGCAGCCGGCTGCGATGGCCGGACCGATCTTGCGGGTTGCCATGGCCAGGGGGAAGTTCCACGGCGTGATCAGCAACGAGACCCCGACCGGCTGTCCGATGGCGATGATCCTCTTGTCGCCGCCAGGGGCGGTGGAGATTGAGCCGAGGTTGCGCACCGCTTCACCGGCGTACCAGCGATAGAACTCGGCGGCATAGGCGACCTCACCGGCAGCTTCCGGCAGCGCCTTACCCATTTCTTCCACCACTAGTTGAGCGAGCTCATCTTTGCGGTCGATCATGAGCTGGAACGCCCGGTCGAGAATGGTTGCTCGTTCACGGGGTGACGTTGCCGCCCACGCCGCTTGAGCGTTGGCAGCCGAGTCCACGGCAGCCCTTGCGTCGTCCTCGCTACCACTGGCAACCGAGGTCAGGGAGTCGGCTGTGGACGGGTCCAGCACGTCGATGCGGCTGCCGTCAGACGACTCCCGCCACTCACCTCCGATGAGGAGTTGGGTTTGTCCGGAGTTCTTCAACTGGTCCAGCAGGCTCATAGACCGACAACAGTATCGTCCACGCCGAAAATCGGCCCACTCCGAGCTTCAACAGCTGCGATACCACCTGTGAAACAAAATTTTGTATAAAACTGCACCAGCATGTTTCACAGGTTTCTCACAGCCCCTCTTCATAGGACATCGGGCACATACCGTTCGGGTTATGACATCGCCCACTCACGGATCAACAGGCGCCAAACAGCGCCAACTCAAGGCCGGTCTCGCCACTGTCGCCATTGTCGTCGCCGCCATCGCCGCTGTCGGCATGGTCAACGTGTCGGCGAAAGGCGCTCCCGAGTGGGTCGTCGAAGAGAAGATGCAGGGGCGAGCCGCCGTCGACGCTCTCGGTTCTCGTTTCCCCGAGGTGGCACAGATCAACGGAATGCAGCCCGAGGCGCTGCGCCGCATGCTGGAGAACGACGACACCATGTGGGTGGACGAAACCGGTGTCGTTCTGTATGTCGACGACCTGGACTTTGACCATTCCGCCCCGTTGGAAGCCGATGTAGCCCACAGCGATTCGGGCGACGAAGCTCTTCCGGCCACCGCCCCTTTGGCTGACACCTTCAAGCTGCACAGCCTTCCGGGCGCCAAGCGAGTGGTATACCTCGACTTCGACGGCCACGATGCCGCCGGTTCACGCTGGGCCGAAGGCAAGACCGACACCTACGCCGAACCGTTCACTCTCGACTCCAACCCGTCGTTCAACAACGAAGAACTGGAATGGATCCAAGAAGTTTGGCAGCGTATGGCGGAAGACTTCGCTCCGTTCGCCGTTGACGTCACCACCGAAGATCCCGGCATCGAGAACATCCGCCGAACCGACGCCGGCGATGAGAACTACGGCACCCGCGTGGCGTTCTCGGCCAACATCATCTACGAGTGCGGCTGTGGCGGCGTGGCCTACCTGGGTGTCTTCGACAACTACGGCACCCGCAGCAACGGCGCCTTCAATCACGACTACTACCAGCCCGCATGGGTCAAAGTCGGATCGTCGTGGTCGGCCAAGTCGATGGCCGAAGCCGGGACCCACGAGGCCGGACACAACCTTTCACTCGCACACGACGGCAACGACGAGCGCAGCTACTACGGAGGTCACGGCGACTGGGCCCCGATCATGGGAGTCGGCTACTACAAGAGTCTCACCCAGTGGAGCAAAGGCGAGTACGCCAACGCCAGTAACACCCAAGATGACCTGGCTCTCATCCAACAATCAGGGGCCCCGCTTCGCTCCGATGATCACGGCAACGACGTGAACTCTGGAACAGCTTTGGCGGCCGGATCCGTCAACCAGCAGGGCGTCATCTCTTCAGCCTCCGACGTGGACGCCTTCACCTTCACCACTTCCGGCGGCAGAGTCTCGGTAACCGTCGCAGGCAACGACCTCGGCGGAAACCTCGACGCATCACTTCGCCTAGTGGACGCTTCCGGCGCAACGGTGGCCTTCGCCGACCCGGCCGGTGTAGCAGCCAGCCTCACCGAGGATGTCGGGGCCGGAACCTACGCCATCGTGGTCGACGGCGTGGGAGCTGGAAACCCAGCCAATGACGGCTACACCGATTACGGCTCACTGGGCTACTACACCCTGAGCGGGACAGTCCCTGCCGGTGGTGGAGGTGGAGGCGGTGGCACAACAACAACCACTGAAGCCACGACAACCACCACTGAGGCTACGACTACAACGACGAAAGCGTCGACGACCTCGACCACTAATCGCCAGACGACGACGTCAACCAGTCGCCCGGCCACAACGACAACCGTGAAGTCAACCACGACCACCGAGCGGGTCACCACTACAACCGGACAGCGGACCAACAAGCGTGGCAAGCCGATTGGTCGGAGGCCTCGAACCCGCCGCTGAGTCCTTCAGCCATAGCTGGCGGCACCTAGCCCCATCCAGCGAACAGACCTAGCCGAACCGGCGCAGACCCCAGATTGGGTGGTCTGCGCCGGTTTGGTCTTTTTGGACCACAGCTACGACACGCCGGCTAGTCCGTCCGCCCCACGAACAAAAAACCGGTTTTGTCGCCTGTCGATCCTGCCGATGAGCTGAACATGATCGAATCCGACCGGGCGAGAGCAGACCGAAGAGGTACCCCTTCACCGGGGTCCCGGCCGCGGGCGCTTGTCGTTGACGACAACGACGTCAACCGCAAGGTCATCATGGCCATGTTGGGCAAGCTCGGCATCGACTCGGTAGAAGCCTGCGGGGGCCATGAAGCCCTGGTTTGGTA
>CALJMD010000087.1 GCA_937981915.1 uncultured Acidimicrobiales bacterium | reverse complement strand
GCGATCTTGACGTCGTCTTCGATCAACAGCAGCTTCACTACAGCTGACTGTAGTTGCCCAACCTGACTCTCTCCTGAACGCTTGCTGTCTGTCGCGACGGGTGAGGCCGGCTAAGACGGGCCGCACCGGACGCAAAGGTTTGGTTGAACTCACCCGCCTGGCGAGAAGAGTTGCATGAGGCATCTGACGGTACGCGCTCGTAGGTGTTCTTCGGTGATGGCATGACCCCAATGGTGTTCTATGCCCGCGTGGAAGCAACAGTGCTGCCGACATCGTCGTCAACATCGGCTGCAGTCAAGATGACTTGCCGGTCAACCGTCCGATGCGAGCCTGGGCGGTTCGGAACTTTAGCGACAATCCGGCTGATGCTTTTTCCGACCTTGAACGCCACAGCGCATCACTGGTTGAGGAGCTGGGCCGGCAGTAGCTTCTATAGCCCCAGCCGTTTGCGAAGCTCAGGGGCCAGGCGTCGGGAAACCGGCACGACCGTAGCGGCAGCGTCGCTCATGATCAGGGCGAGGCCACCCCGGAAATCGGCCCGAAGTTCAGCCACTCGCTGCAGGTTGACCAGATGCGACCGGTGGGGCCGGAAGAAGTTCGACGACAGGCGCTCTTCGAGTTCGGCCAGGCTGTAGCTGGTCAACACTCGTTCGGTGTTCAACGTCAAGTAGCAGTAACCTCGCGCTGCCGATGCAGTGAACAAGTCGTCCTCGCTCAGGAAGACGACGCGGTCGCCTCGTCGTATGGGCAGGCGACCGGTGGCTGACTCGGCCAGTGGCGTCGAGGTTGTTGTCGACGTGGCCGTTGTCGACGTGGCCGTTGTGTCGCCCATGGTGTTGCCAGGTGTTGGTTTCTCTGACCTGCGGTTGGCCACCTGGCCCAATGCCTGCGACAGTCGCTCCCGATCGAACGGCTTTAGCAGGTAGTCGGCGGCCGACAATTCGAATGCTGCTACTGCGTGGTCGGGGTAGGCCGTGGTGAAGACAATTTCGGGCCGGTCAGGCCCTTCGTCGAGTCGAGCGGCCAAATCCAGGCCGCCGCAACCCGGCATACGAATGTCGAGGAAGACGACGTCATAGCTCATAGCGCTGAGCAACAGCTCGGCCTCTTCGGCGGTGGCGGCGGCACCGACGACTTGGATCCCGTCGAAGCCTTCGAGCAGGTAGCGCAGCTCGTCGCGTGCCGGTGCTTCGTCGTCGACGATAAGGCACCGGATGGTTGTACTGGTAGTCGAGGTCAGATTCTTGACCGTAGACATGGCGACCTCTCAGCTTGGTAGTTGATCACAGTGGAAGTTCCAGTTCCACTTTGGTGCCTTTACCTGGACTAGAGCGAATGTCGAAGCGGTAGCGGGTCCCGTACAGGCCGTCCAAACGCTGGTGAATGTTCCGCAGCGCCACCCCGCCTTGACCCGAAGACGAGTACGAGCCGTCGACGACGTCACGCAGAATGTCGGCTTCCATTCCTACTCCATCATCTTTAACTTCGATCTTGATTGATCCGGCCAGAGGGTCGACTCTGGCCTTCAAGCTGACGGTGCCACCCCCGGTCTTGGACGCCAGGCCGTGCTTAACCGCGTTCTCCACCAGCGGCTGGATTGTCAACACTGGAACCTGGGCCGGGAGGATCTGGGGGTCAACGTCGTAGTGAAGGTTGAGACGTTCCTCGAAGCGAGCCTTTTCCAGGCTTAGGTATGTGCGCACAAAGAAGTACTCGTGGGCGAACTCGGCAAACTGGTTCTCCTGATCGATGGCGTAGCGGAAGAAGTCGGCCAGGCGCTGCAGCAACTGACGAGCCTCGTCGGGATTGGTGCGACTCTTGCTGGCAATGGTGTTCAAGATGTTGAACAAGAAGTGAGGATTGATCTGAGCCCTTAGGGCATCGAGCCGGGCATCGGCGGTGTGTTGGGCCCGCTGAGTCAACTCTGCCACTTCAAGATGAAGCGATAGCAGATTGGCGATGCTGGCAAGGTGGGCTGTTTGAGGGGTCTCGCCGGGCTCGTAGGTCACCACCAACGCTCCGACCACGTCCTCCTCCACCAGCAGCGGTACCGAAACCTCGGTTTGGCCAAGCACCCGAAGGGTACTGACCGATCCTGAGGCGAACATGGTGGCCGACACATCGGGTAGGGCCTGGCTGTCGGAATCGGAGACCCGACGTCTCCCGGCCGAACCCAGGATTGACATCGTGTCGGTGATTAGCACCGATGAACCACCGGTCAAGGGAAGTAGCAGCCTGGCCGATCGTGACGCGGTCTGTTTGTTGAGGCCGTCTCGAAGGTAGGGGAGGGTGCGGTTCACGATTTCCAGAGCGTTTCGTTGAGGCCGGTTCAGAGCTCCGGCCGAAAGCCGACCAAAAGCCCGTGGCCCTCGCATGGCTGACGGATAGCCCCAGACCGCTATCAAGGTGACGACAAGACCAATGGCCACTGTCGGGCCGGTGGCCAGCGGCGTGTCAGTAGTCATTTGGGTGGCGACCCACACGACCGCCCAGACCGCGCTGACGGCCAGCAGTAGAGGCCACGATCCTTTCATGGCCTGCGCCCATCGAAGACCAGGTCGAGTTCGGACAGTGTCACCATTGGGCACAGTGTCATCATTTCGGACCCCACTCCGGACCGTGGTCCCGACCTCATCTTGTTGTCTCCAGCGTGGCCTGGGTCAGCCGCTCGGCGCCTCGATCACTGGCCGAGCCGTGAAGTTTCAACCAGATCTCGTCGACGTCGGCGACTGGCTTGGTCTTAAGCGAAACCACCACGATGATGGCCGACACCAAGGGGCCAACAGCGACAACCGGGGTCTGAAGAGTTTCGGGTGCGTTCGGATCGGCGAGGCTCCAGGTCAGAGCGGCCAAGGCGAGAACCAGACCGGTCGCCATTCCCAAGATGATGGCGGGAGCAGTGGATCGTTTCCACCAAATCCCCAGGATCATGGCCGGCGTGAGCGTTGAACCAGCCAGAGCGAACGCCATCGTAACCAGACTGGCGACCAGCGACGGGGTGCCGATCGTTATGCGGGCTGGATCGAGCAGCAGAGCCAGCACTGACGCAATGAGGGCGACAACGGCAACCGAGACCTGCCCGGCTCGAAGAGCCTGGGCCCGGGAAGCGTGTGGGTTGATGTGACGCTCGTAGATGTCGTGGCCCCAAGAGGCCGATGCCGCCAGAAGCAATCCCCCGATAGTGGAGATGATGGCCAGCAGGGCGCCGGTGGTAACAACCGAAAGCCCTAGCTGGCCTCCATACAGCCGGCCCAATGAGAGCAACGCGTGTTCGGGTACACGCAGTACCCCGTCGACACTGAGTTCAGCCAGCCAATCAAGCTCGTCGGCCCGACGGCTGATCTCCAACCGGGCTGCCGCCCCCAACATCACCGCCAAGGTGTAGAACACTCCTACTAACCCGACAACCCAAACCGTGGTCATCCTCGCCGCTCGTCCGGTTGGGCTGGTGAAGAAGCGATTCATGACATGAGGCAACCCGGCGGTCCCGGCCATGAGGGTAAAGACCAAGGCGAAATGGCCGACTGCGCCGTAGCGTGCGCCGGGAAGGCCGAACGTGGCGTCGCCTCCTTCCAGCCTGCTCTCGACCGTAATCAACTGTTCGCTTCCATCGTCGTTGACCACGGGTGTGGCCAACGTCTGCGCTTCGACGTCGGTCAGTGTTTCGGCGTACGAGAAACCTTCCGCCACCAACATCAACGTCAGCCAGATCAACACCGCTAGCAGTACCGCGAATTGAAGGGCCTGATTCCAGGTCGTCCCCCGCATGCCGCCGACCAAGACCAGAAAGGCGGTGAACGATGTTGAGAGAACGATCCCCGTGGCGTAGGCGGACAGGCCGGGTAGCGAAGCGTTGCTCAGTAGCTCCCAGGCGATACCGCTGGCAACAGCCTGAGGAACCAGGTACGCCAGGATGATCAGCTCCACGATGACCACAGCCAGTAGACGAACACCCTCCGATCGATAGCGGCGACCGAGGAAGTCCGGGATCGAGCGCTCGCCGAAGCGCCGCAACGGGGTGGCGATGAACAACAGCACTGGGATGAAGCCTGCGGCGAAACCTGTGGCGTACCAGGCCCCGTCGAGACCGGCGGCGTAGACCGCTGCAGCAACACCGAGAAAGGAGGCGGCCGACACGTAATCGCCGCATATCGCGAACGCATTGAGCAGGACCCCGGTCTGCCGTCCGGCCAGGTGAAAGTCGAGAGCGGTCCTTGTGCTCCGTACTCGGGCTAGAAGTCCGATACCTACCGATACGACTAGGGCGGCCACAAGAACTCCGGCTTGGGCTGCCGTCATCGCCCATCCTCGCGACCCATTGTCGATGATTTGGTTGTCGGTGATTTGGTTGTCGGTGATCTAGTTGCCCGGGAGCCGGTTTGTCGCGGCCGAGACGGTTGTTTAGGGGGCGGGATCGATGAGGCCCCGAGCATCCGGTCGTCAACACCGTTGGCCAGACTCGCAGCCGCCGCCCCGACGGCCAAGAAGAAGACGTACAACCCGACGCCTGTCATGAGGAAGCTCGGACTGAAGCCACCGAACACCCGACCTTCGGTGGCCCAACTGGAGAACACCGTGCCTAAAGCAACGCCCAGTACCCCGGCCAGGAAGACAACGAAGTAGCCGATGGCTATTCGTCGCTGACTGCGAAAGGCGGCGTCGACTTCGGCGGCGGTGTCAGCGTCGTGGAACGATGCGTACCCGTCTGCCTCGGAGAACAAGTCCATGTCGTGCAACTGATCCCCAATCCGAGCGTACAGTTGCCCGCCCAACGCTATCCCACTATCGATACAGGGTTCAATTTCCGAGGTGGACGCTGGTTTGTTCAGATCCATTGGCCCGCCAGAAATCTCGGCTGAGTCGCAACGCCATCGCTCCGCAACCGAAGATGAGCACCATTCCGACCCCGGGAACCCAGCCGCTGATGCCGACCTTGAGCAGCATACGGGCGATCTGCCATAGGGGGATGACTACAGCGACCGCGCCCATCATTCCGCTTTGGATAATCGCAGGCCAACGGAGGGGTACGAGACCGGCTCCCATTCCAATGAAACCGAAGTAGAAGAGGATCTGCCCCGGGCCGGCGAAGCCGGTATAGCTACCAATTGCTGTCTCGAGCCACGGTAGGAACGAGCCGATGATGACGCCGAACGCCACGAAGACCATGATCTTCTGCTTTGGGTGAGTCCAGCGGTTCAACCGCCGCTTCTGGTCCGTTCCGCTTGTGAGCGAGAGCGAAGCGTTCGAACTCAGTTCTGAAGCGGCCATAGCTCAAACCTATGTCGGACGGCCGTCCCGGCCAAGAGCCAACCAGCGAGCGGACGACTATACGGCCCCGACCGGTGTTGATGGGTCGACAAGTGGTTGTCAGCCATTGTCGAACGGTCGTAGCGGTCCCTTCACCCCGGTGAACGGTTCCTGTGCCCCGCTGGGGAAGAAATGTCCCTCGGTCGTCCTGCTGGCTCTTCCCCCGTGACCGAATGCGTTGTTGATTGACGTCAACCTTCCGGGGGAAATGTCGGACTCACGCAACAGGGGAACACTTTGAACGAAGCAGATCGAATTGCCTACTGGCGTTCAAACTTACGTTTGATGGCCACACTGCTGGCGATCTGGGCGCTTGTATCGCTCGGAGCCAGCACATTAGCGGTCGACTGGCTGAACAATGCCAACATCGGCAACGTCCCACTCGGCTTCTGGATGGGCCAACAGGGCTCCATCATCACCTTTGTGACACTGATCGCCATCTACGTCTGGCGTATGGAGAAACTCGACGAGTCCTACGGGATCGACGAGGAAGCACAGCTCGCAGCCTCCGCCCGGTCGGCTGCCCGGAACGCAGGAGATGACGCCTGATGAGTACCTTCGGATGGACCGTTTTCTGGGTCGTCTTGACCTTCGGACTCTACATTTTCATTGCTATCCGCAGCCGAGCGCGCACTACCGGCGAGTTCTATGTGGCCGGCGGAGGCGTGCCTGCGGTAGCCAATGGAGCGGCGGTTGCCGCCGACTGGATGTCGGCCGCCTCGTTTATCTCTATGGCCGGCCTCGTTGCCTTCCAGGGCTACGGCGGCGCGGTGTTCCTCATGGGTTGGACCGGCGGCTATGTGCTCTTGGCTCTATTGCTTGCCCCGTATTTGAGGAAGTTCGGCAAGTACACGGTTCCTGACTTCGTCGGAGACCGCTACTCCGACGGAGCTCGAGTTGTGGCTGTTGTCGCCGCCATTTTTGTGTCGCTCACCTACGTGGCCGGCCAGATGCGAGGAGTCGGCGTGGTCTTCAGCCGCTTCCTCGAAGTGGGTGTCACTACCGGTGTGCTCATTGGCATGGCCGTCGTCTTGTTCTACGCGGTGCTCGGCGGTATGAAAGGAATCACCTGGACCCAGGTAGCGCAGTTCTCAGTGCTGATCGTGGCCTACTTGATTCCAGCGGTGGCCATCGCCGCCAACCTGACCGGTAACCCGATTCCGCAGCTGAGCTTCGGTGAAATCCTCACCCGACTTGACGGCATTCAAACCGATCTTGGCTTTGACGCCTATTCGGATCCGTTCTCGTTCTACGAGCGACGAAACCTCTTCTTGATTACGGCCACACTGATGGTCGGAACCGCCGGGTTGCCTCACGTGATCGTTCGGTTCTACACCACCCGCACGGTTAAAGCGGCTCGCCGCTCGGCGCTGTTCGCGCTGTTCTTCATTTCGATTTTGTACTTGACCGCACCGGCTATCGGTGTGTTCGCCAAGTTCAACGTGATCGACACGGTTCACAATGCCTCTGTCTCGGAACTCAATGAGATCGAATGGGTTCAGAGCTGGTCGGACACAGGACTACTAGCCATCGAGGACAAGAACGGTGACGGAGTTATCAGCTACACGCCGGACGAAGAGACCAATGAGCTGGTGAAGTTTGACCGGGACATTCTGGTGCTGGCCAATCCCGAGGTTGCCGGCCTTCCCAAGGCCATCGTGGGCCTGGTGGCCGCCGGAGGTCTGGCGGCGGCGTTGTCGACGGCGTCGGGTCTGTTGCTGGTGATCTCCTCATCGATCGCCCATGATCTCATTTACAAGATGCTGTGGAAGGACGCCACTGAACCTCAACGGCTGCTGATGGGGCGGGTGGCCATGTTCGGCGCCGTCTGCGTCGCCGGCTACTTCGGAGTGAATCCACCAGGATTCGTGGGGGAGGTGGTGGCCTTAGCCTTCGGATTGGCGGCGGCCAGCTTCTTCCCTGTCCTCGTCTTCGGCATCTTCTGGAAGCGGGCCAACGCCCCCGGTGCCATCGCAGGCATGCTCGTCGGCCTGACTACTGCGTCGGTGTACATGTACATGCTCATCTGGGGCGGCATGGAACCGTGGTTCGGCGTCAACAAGGCTGGAGTCGGCATTATCTCTGCCGTGCTCAACGCCATCACGTTGGTCGTTGTTTCGCTGATGACGCCTCCACCGAGTCAGGAGCTTCAGGATCTGGTCGAAGACGTCCGGTACCCCGGGGCTCTGACCGGCGTGGGGACCTCCAGCCAGGTTTCGACAGAGCCCGCATAGCGAGCTGACGGCCATCGGTATCACTATCGATATCACTGCGATTCTGGGCTGCAGTCAGTGCACTGCAGCCCAGAACGCGCACTCTATGAACACAGTTCAGAACACGCACGTAGAAACAACACGCACCCAAAAACACTGATTGAAACACTGATAAGGAACGGACGGGGAACCATGTCGGAGACTATTGAGGTCTATGAACTTGAGGATCGGTCATTTGCGCCAGCAGAGGCTTTCATGGCTCAGGCCAATGCGGCAGACCGGTCGCTATACGACGAGGCCGAGGCTGACTTCGAAGGATTCTGGGCTCGCCAGGCCCGGGAGCTGGTTTCGTGGTCGACAGACTTCGACAAAACGCTGGAGTGGAATCTTCCGTTCGCTCAATGGTTCGTCGGTGGCGAGCTGAACATCACCGCCAACTGCCTGGATCGCCACGTCGAGGCCGGCCGTGGTGAGAAGGTGGCATACCACTGGGAGGGGGAGCCGGGTGACAAGATCACGATCACCTATGCCGAGTTGTTGAGCGAGGTTTGCAAGTTCGCCAACGTCCTGAAAGGGCTTGGTCTGGAAAAAGGCGATCGTGTGGCCATCTACATGCCCATGATCCTCGAGCTGCCGATCGCCATGTTGGCCTGCGCTCGTATCGGTGTGGCTCACTCGGTGATCTTCGGTGGGTTCTCGGCTGACGCCATCGTCGATCGTTGCGACGACGCTCAGGCACGGGTCATCATCACCGCTGATGGTGGCTTCCGCAAAGGGGCGGCGGCGCCATTGAAGCCAACGGTTGACGCCGCCCTGGAGTCGGGGGCTGAGTCGGTGGAGAAGGTGATCGTGGCCAATCGTTGCGACCTGGACCCGACGATGGTTGAAGGCCGTGACCTGTGGTGGCACGACCTGATGGCCGATG
>CALJMD010000086.1 GCA_937981915.1 uncultured Acidimicrobiales bacterium | reverse complement strand
CGCAGTGGCCGAACTTCAACACCGGGCTGTTTCATCGGAAGGAAGAAGAAGCTGAGGCCGCGGTGCTTCGGCACATCCCAGTCGGTTCGCGCAATCAAGAAGGCGTAGTCGGCGTACTTTCCGTTTGATGTCCAGACCTTCTGGCCGTTCACGATGAACTCGTCGCCATCGCGAACAGCTGTTGTTTGCACGGCGGCCAAATCGGAGCCCGCTCCTGGTTCGCTGTAGAGCAGACACATTTGGATGTCGCCCAGCAGGAGATCTCGGAGATGTCGGGAGCGCAGCTCGTCGGTGCCAAAGGTAAGGACGGTGTTGGACCAGAGGTTGTGTTTGTCCGCTCCGGTGCCGAATGCGCCAACGGCCCGAAACTCGTCAATAGCGATGTTGGTGTGACTGGGTTCAAGGCCCTTGCCGAACCATCTGGTCGGCCAACTCGGAGCGGCCCAACCGGAGTCAACCACCAGTCGGAGCCAACGATCGGGGTCGATGTCACGGTCCCAGTTCTCGGCCAGCCATTGACGTACGTCTTCTCTGACGCGGTGATCTTCGGCCGATTCCGGCCCCTCCTGGTCGGAGGTCACCGAGCGTGTAGGGGCGTGGGAGTCAACAGTCATAGCCGTTCCATCATCGCAGAGCGACGGTGGGTTCGTCATCTCGGCCGACTCTGGCTCGACGCCCGGGTTGGCCGCTTAGTTGGCGGTGGCTGCTGTGGGCCGTGGCCCGGTGGATTCTCGAATCATGAGTTCCGGTTTCACCACGACTTCGTGGTCCGACTCTGGATCGTCGATGGCGGCCAGCAGTTGTTGGATCAACAGTTGTCCCAGCCTGTCGACCGGTTGTCTCAGGGTGGTGAGTGTCGGAGTGATAAATCGGGCCAGGCTGACGTCGTCGAACCCGATGACGCTGATGTCGCCCGGTACGTCGAGCCCTCGGCTGGAGAGAGCGGCCAGGGCGCCAATGGCCAGCTGGTCATTGAAGCCGATAACGGCAGTCGGGGGTTGGCGATGGCCGAGCAATTTCTCCATAGCGGTGCGCCCGCCGTCCTCCTGGAAGCTGTCAGCCATCGTTATCAGCGACTCATCGGCGGTGAGGTCATGTCGCTCCAGCGCTTTGGTGAAGTGGATGAGCCTGCGGTCACTGATGGCATAGCCGGGTGGGAGGGCGATGGCGCCTACTCGTTGGTGGCCGAGGTCGACAAGGTGGGAGACAGCGGAGTCCAAGCTGTCTTCGGCACCGACCACCCTTCGATAGGAACCTTTGGTCTGCGGGCGCCCGAGGGTCACGAACGGAACGTGGGCGTCGGAGAGGAATGACACTCTCTGATCGTCGGATTCGAGTCGGAGGAGCACGTAGCCGTCGGCCCGCTTGTGTCGGACGCTTCGTTCAAGTGCGGCTACCGGCTCTTCGTCAGCCGTCGGGGAGAAGAGGTGCATCTCGAAGCCGTGGCAGGAGACCTCGTCAACCATGGCCGATAGGAGGTCACCCAGGAACGGATCGGAGAATCGTTGTGTGGTGGAGGTAAGCGTCACGCCGATGGTCTGGGTGCCGCTGCCCGGATCTTTTAACCGGCGGGCAGCCAGGTTTGGCACATACCCGAGTTCTTGTGCTGCCTGTTCCGCTCGGAGGCGGGAGTCGTTGGCGACGTCACTGTGTCCGTTCAGGGCACGCGACGTTTGGGTGACGGACAACCCGGCGAGTTCGGCGACGTCGCGCAGGGTTGGCCGACTGCTGGATAGCGTCGGCCGCTCGTCACCGTTGGCAGTGTTTCTTGCCTCGGCTACCACGTGTCTGCTGTCGGAGTGTGGCTCATCAAAATCAATAGTGGGGCCTCCGACCGCTAGGCGAGTTGCCCCGTCGCCTGCAATCGTAATTCGTTTCGCCGTACTTCTTGTTGCTATCGCCGGTCGACCTCGGTCGAGTGCCGGTTGCTAGGTAAAGGGACTTGCCTTCACTTCAGGATCTTGCTATCTTACATCCTGTTCCGAAACGTTTCGGACACTTTAGCTCAAACTAAAGGGGAGTGGATATGTCAAGTTCAGACGAGTCCAGGTCGGTATCGCGCCGTCTTGCGGCTCTTTTTGCCATTTTGGCTTCGTTTGCCGTAGTGGCAGCGGCCTGCGGCAGCGATTCCGGCGACGCCGAGGACTCCTCGGCTGAAACCGAAACTGCCGAAACAGAAGAAGCGGAAGCAGAGCCTGAAGAAGAGGCAGAAGCCGAAGCTGAAGAAGAAGAAGCAATGGAGGAAGAGGAAGCTATGGAAGAGGAGGCCCACAGCGCCGCCTCGTTCGTAAGCCTCCAGTTCGCTCCGGTCGAAGAGGCCGAGAAGTTCCGGGCGATTCTCGACGGGGGTGGCATCGAAGTCACCATCGGTGAGGAAGGCCCGACCATCGACCAGATCAAAGCCGGTGCCGGCTCGATCGACGTCGTTGGCGCTCTTCACGGAACCTTTCCTCCGCTGACGTCCGAGGACAACATGACCAACATGGCCGATGTCCTTGACGACCTTCAAGCTGATCGAACCTTCGCACCGTCCTTCGTTGAGTCCGGTCTACTCGGAAGCGACGATTTCCTGGCCTACGTACCGTGGGCTCAAGCCACGTACATCATGGCCGCCAACCAGGAGGCGCTGGCCTACCTGCCCGACGGCGCTGACATCGACAACCTCACCTGGCAGGATCTGTCTGCCTGGTGCCAGGCCATCGCCGACGGTGAGGGAGCTCCCAAGTGCGGACTTCCCGTCGCCGGTCTGTTCCACCGATTCCTCGAGGGCTATCTGTGGCCCTCGTTCACCGGTGGCATGGTGAGTGAGTTCCGTAGCCAGGGCGCAGCCGACATGTTGGCTTGGGCCCGTGACGACATGTGGCCGACCGTGGTCCCCGAGTCGATCAACTACGAGTTCATGCAAGAGCCGCTGCAGTCCGGTGAAGTGTGGGTCGCCTTTGACCACGTCGCTCGCCTGATTGAAGCGTTCGAGGCTGACCCTGAGAACCTGGTTGGCTTCCCGACACCGTCGGGTCCCGTTGGACGTGGCTTCATGCCAGTCATCGTCGGTCTTGGTATCCCCGCTGATGCCCCGAACCCCGAAGCTGGCGCCGAAGTCATCGAATACCTGACCCGCCCTGACGTGCAGGCCCAGGTTCTTTCCGAGCTGGCCTTCTTCCCGGTCATCGAAGGTGTCGACGTTTCGAACCTGCCGCCAGGCGTGCAGATCGAGGCCGAGGCTGTGAACAAGCTGGCTAACTCTCCCGACGCCATTCCGGCGCTGCTGCCGGTCGGCTTGGGCGAGCGTGGTGGCGAGATCAACCAGATCTTCCGTGACGCCTTCACCCGAGTTGTACTCGATGGTGAAGACATCCAGACCGTTCTGGACGAGCAAGGTGAGGTCATGCAGGCCCTGCTGGACGAGACCGGCGCACCGTGCTGGTCGCCTGATCCGGCCAGCGACGGTCCCTGCCAGGTCAACTAACCTCAACGGTTTCTCGTAGTACTGAATGAATCGGGCTCGGCGTCGATCCGGCGCCGGGCCCGACCATTCGTGCTTCACTGGAATCCAGGGGTAACCCGGTGAACAACAGGGTGCCCAGTCCGAGATTCAGCACCCACCACACCACAATGGCCAACAACAACGAGGGGGATTCGGGTGAAGACCCGAATAGGGGTATGACCGGCGGAACGCCTACGGCAGGCGACGCCGAACCAATACAGGCACATAAGCCAGGCTGGCGTTCCCGCATGGTGCCGTATTTCTTGATCGCGCCGGCACTCATCTACCTGGCGATGTTCTTCGCCTACCCGATGTTCCAGGGTCTGATGCTCGCCATCTTCGATGACGACGCAGCGCTAGTTCTTGTCGATGAGCCGTCGCTGGACGGCGACGAGATTGAGCGCCTCACCCAGGGCACCAGGTTGAATATCTTGGGTCGGCAGGGCAACTTGCTGACCGACCAGTCGGACGCCACCGACTTGTTGACCGAGCAATGGTTCCTGGTCTCCGGCGAGGCCGCAGACGGTTCTGAAGTGAGCGGCTGGACCTTTGAAGCCAGGGTCCGGGTTCGGGACGAGGCCGCCGATGGCACGCCGGTTGGCGGAACGATTCGCCCCCGCCTTGGTGCTGGAGCGGATGAAGCCACCCCACTGTTAGCCGAGCCGAACGAAACATCGGACACGGTGGCCGAACTTGAACAACGAGCGCCGGTATCCATCGACGACATAGCGATTCTTGAAGTCTGGTTCCAGGTGCAGGCCGCCGAGGACCCATCCACAGCGTCCGGATGGGCACCGTCACGGTTCGTCGAAGTGTTCGACGACGAAGAGTCAGGCCGCGTCGACGAAGGCTCCGTCGGAGAGTTCACCACCGGCTTCATCTCCAAGATGTTCAACGACAGCTTCTTCTCCGATGCCTGGCAGACCACGCTGCTGCTTATGGTGCTGATCCTGCCCTTGCAGTTCGTTCTTGCCATGTTGATGGCGCTGGTAATCGACGCCCGGCTCAAATTGGGATCGGGATTCCTTTACGTCTTCACGTTGCCCATGGGAATGTCCGACCTGGCGGTCGGCATCCTCTTCTTCTCGATCTTCACCGGAAATGGTCTGCTCAACAGCATCCTGGAGGCGTTCGGCATCTTGGACGGACCGAAGACGTTCCTGTCGGCCGATACCATTCCGTGGATCATTTTCGCCATTGTCCTGGCCGAGTTGTGGCGGGCCACATCAATTGTCATGGTCATCATCGTGTCGGGTCTGCAAGCCATACCCAGGGAGACGTTGGAAGCAGCCGAACTGTTCGGGGCTGGCTACTGGCAACGAGTTCGACACATCATGTTGCCCCTGCTGCTCCCAAGCATCCAGGTCGCCCTTATTCTGCGGACCATTTTGGCCTTTCAGGTGTTCGCCGTTGTCATCGCTCTTGGCGGTGGTGACATCGTCACTGTGCTGGCCAACGAAACATTCCGCCAGTACTTCGAGTTCCGCAACAACAACGTTGCTTCGGCCTACGCCCTGTTCATCTTGTTGCTTTCGATGGCCAGCGCATTCTTCTACCTACGGGCGGTTCGAGCCCAGACGGAGGTGGCCAAAACATGACAAAAACCAATGGTATGTCCGCTTCCGCAGCGGGCCAGGAACTTCCACCGCTGGATTCCCCCGAAGTGGTGGCTCTACACAGCAAGATGAAACGACGCAATCGTCGTGGACGTGTTTTCACTTACGTGTCGGCTGTGGTCATCGCGTTGTGGATCCTGGTACCGATTTTCTTCGTGTTCTCGATGGCTTTCACCACCGAGGACACCGTTCGGTCGTATCCCAAGAACTTCCTGCCGTTCGTTCCGTTCTCAACCGAGACAATGTCGTTCTTCCTCTCGTCAGAGGGGGTGTTGCGCGGGCTGGCCAACAGCGTGATCGTGGCCGTGATCACCCTGGTGCTGTCAACCGTCATTGCTGTTCCCGCCGGCTACGCCGTAGCCCGATACCTGTTCCCGGGCCGAGACCTGTTCCGCCTGGCGGTGCTGGCCGTACGGGCCTTTCCCATTGTTGTGTTGTCGATACCGCTAGCCGTGTTGTTCTTGAGGGCCGGACTGTTCGACTCGGTGTTCAGCTTGGCCCTGATGCATACGGCACTGGCCCTGCCAACCACCATCCTGGTTGTTTCAAGCGTGTTCGCCAGCGTTCCCTATGAGCTCGAAGAAGCCGGACAGGTCTTCGGGGCGACGCCGTTACAGTCGTTCCGCTACATCGTCGCCCCGATGGTGCTGCCCGGTATCGCTGCTTCCGGCTTGTTTACCTTTGTGTTGTCATGGAACGAGGTTTTCGCCGCCAGCGTTCTCACCTTGGAGAACCGAACGCTGCCGGCTCTGGTTCTGACATCGCTGTCCAACTCGTCAGACGCGTTTCAGTTCGCCGGCGGTTTCTTCTTGATGGTCCCGTCCATCATCTTTATGTTCTTCATTCGCAAGTATCTGTTCAACATGTGGGGACAGGTGTCCAAATGAGTTTCGTTGTCGGGTCAGCACGAGCAGTCAGGGCATCAGGAGTAGAGGCATCAGGAGTGAAAAATGTCTGAGATTCGAATTGAGTCCGTGAACAAGAGCTTCGGTGACAAGCTGGCGGTAAACGACGCAAACCTAACGATTCACGAACAGGAGTTTCTTGTTCTGGTTGGGCCTAGCGGCTGTGGCAAGACGACGCTGCTGCGAGCCATCGCCGGTCTGGGCATGGCCGACAGCGGGCGAATCACCATTGGGGGTCGCGACGTGACCTACCTGCCGCCCCGCCAGCGCAACATTTCGATGGTCTTCCAGAGCTACGCCATCTTTCCCCACATGACAGTGCGGGACAACATCGGCTTCGGGCTGAAGATGAACGGCGTGGACACCACCGAAATTTCCCGGCGGGTCAACGACGCGGCCGAGTTGCTTCACATCGAAGAGCTACTTGACCGTCGACCGGCGGCCATGAGCGGCGGTCAACGGCAGCGAGTGGCGGTGGCCCGTGCCCTGGCCATGCAGGCTGAGGTGCTGTTGATGGACGAACCGCTAAGCAACCTTGATGCTCTCCTGCGGCTCGAGATGAGGGCCGAACTCAAGAAGCTTTTGGCTGAGGTCAACGCCACGACGGTGTACGTTACTCACGACCAGATCGAAGCGCTGAGTATGGGTGACCGGGTAGCCGTGATGAAAGACGGCGTCATCCAACAGGTTGCTGATCCGACCACGGTGTACGACCGTCCGGCCAACAAGTTTGTTGGCAGCTTCATTGGGAATCCACCGATGAACTTCGTGGACGGCGCCCTTGAGCGCTCGCCCGGCGGGGGACCGGTGACGGTCAAAGTAGGCGAGGTGTCCTTGTCGCCTGACCCTTCGCTGGATTCGGCGCTCCGCACGATCGACGGCGATCGTGTGATCGTCGGTATCCGGGCCGAAAACATGGAAGCGCTGCCCGATGCTAATGACGGGGCGTTTGCCGTCGATGTGAGCGTTGTTGAGCCCTTGGGCTCGCAGAACCTGCTGACGATGGACGTTGCCGGGCATCGTATGAAGATCTCAACCCATCCCAGCTTTCCGGTCGAGGCCGGGCAACGATTGTGGATCCGCTTCCCCGGCGACAAGATTCGCTGGGTGGATCCGAACACAGAGGCCATGATGTATGGGTAGGCACATGAGTAGCGACGAACACGTTGATGTGGACGACCGCATCGCTGCATTGGCGCAGCGGGCGAAGCAGGTGCTGGAGGACAACGATCGCGGCAGCTACACCGTTCCGACAGCCAAGCTCTATCCCTTTCAGTGGAACTGGGATTCGGCCTTCGTAGCTCTCGGTTGGGCCCAGTTTGACCGGGAGCGGGCGTGGCTGGAGGTTGAGACGCTGCTGTCGGCGCAGTGGCCCTCTGGGATGGTTCCCCACATCGTGTTTTGGGCCGAGCAGGACACCTATTTTCCAGGCCCCGACGTTTGGCGTGCCGACAATGGCCCGCACCCCAGTTCCGGGATTTCTCAGCCCCCGGTTCTTGCTTCGGTGATCACGCAACTTGCGTTGGGCGATTCGGGCGAGAGTGAAACCGATCGGGCCAAAGCGGACGCTGCGTTCGATTCGCTGAATCGCTGGCATCAGTGGTGGCATACGGCTCGGGACCCGAAAGACCTCGGTGTGATGGCCATCTCCCACCCGTGGGAATCAGGTCGTGACAATCTTCCCGACTGGGACATTCCGGCAGCCGCCATCGACGCATCCGGTGTCGGCCACTACGAGCGCCGGGACACGAAGCTGGTTGACGCCTCCATGCGTCCGCACAAACACGACTACGACCGCTACCTTGCGCTGGTCAAGTTCGGCGCCGATCAGGGTTGGGATGATGCGGCCATCGCCGCTGGCAATGAGTTCTGGGTGGTTGATCCAGGGGTTACCGCCATTTTGCTTCGGGCTGAACGTGATCTGCTGAGGCTCGGTCAGTGGTTGGGCCGCGATGTCGACGAACTGGCATCGGTCTCAGGCCGGATCGAGCGTATGGAGGGCGGATACGATCGTATGTGGAACGCCGCTGCTGGCTCGTACACCTCGATTGACCTGCGGTCGGGCGAGTACGCCACGGCGGGTACGTCGGCTTCTTTCCTTGCCGCCTACGCCGGCATCACCGAACGGACGTCGGAGCTTGTCGACGAGCTGGCATCGTGGTCCGAGCACTGTCCGTTCCTGGTGCCGTCGTTTGATCCTCGCGATAGTCGCTTCGAGCCCAACCGCTACTGGCGTGGACCGGTGTGGGCCATGGTGAACTACATGATTTCCACCGGCCTGGCCGACGTTGGCGAGGGGGAGTGGGCCGACCGGATACGGGTTTCCACTCGTGACCTTGTTCTGGAGTCGGGATTCCCCGAGAGCTTCAGTCCGACGACAGCCGAATCGGTTGGCGGGCTTCACTTTGCCTGGACGGCAGCGATCTGGCTGGCCTGGTTGAGTTAGGCCATCGTTGATAATGGCGATGCCGATGACAGCTGGATCATGACTTCCCCTGGGCGAGGCCGAGGCTGATGGCCGAGCAGATCCGTTCGAGTTGGTCCGGCTGAAGCCGAAACCACGCCCACTTGCCCCGCTGTTCACGCTGGAGGATGCCTGCTTCCACCAGTTGACGGAGGTGATGGCTGACCGTCGGTTGGCTCTTGCCCACCGCTTCAGGCAGATCGCAGGCGCAGACCTCACCCTCTTCTGCCTGACCCACAATCGATACCAAACGTAGGCGAACGGGATCGGCCAGGGCCTTCAAGATGGCAGCCATGTCGGCGGCGGAGTCTTCGTCAAAAGCAGGAGCGAACAACGGCGAGCAGCAGGGCTCGGTTGTCGTTGAGCGCTCGTCCAGTGAGGTCACGTTTCCAGTGTGCCAGGAATCGTCGGCCGCTGTCGTATCGATCAGTATCGAATTGACATCCGTCACATCAGGCCTCATCACATTGACAAACATCGAATTGACCGGTATCAATATGAGAGAGGAATGCAACACACCTACTCCCTCTAGAAGTAGCCCAACGAAAAGGACTGGCCCAATGCGCCTACAACTCGCCCTCAACGTCGACGACATCGACACCGCAGTCGACTTCTATTCCAAGATGTTCTCCACCGAGCCGCAGAAGCGTAAACCCGGCTACGCCAACTTCGCAATCGAACAACCACCGCTCAAACTAATCCTGTTTGAAAACGGTGAGCAGAGCGAAGGCAAGAACGGTTCGCTCAACCACCTTGGGGTAGAAGTCGAGACCGCCGACGAGGTCGTCGCCGCTGAGGCTCGTTTGAGCGAGGCCGGGCTGGCAACCACCGGAGTGGACGAAACCATCTGTTGCTTTGCTGAAAAGGCCGAGACATGGGTGCATGGACCCGACGGCAATCGCTGGGAGTGGTACGTCAAACAAGGCGACACCGAACAGGGCGAGTACGAGCTGATCAACAAAGTCACCGAGAGTGGGGCCGGTGCCGGGCAGCAACAAGCCGCCTGTTGCGCCCCGTCACCTGAAGCGGCCGCTCGTGAAGGCGAGACCGCTGGCAGTGTTGCCGGTGCCGGCTGCTGTTAGAACGCTGCCGCTAGATCATTTCGTCGAGAACGTCGCCATCATCCAGGGAGGACCGGATGTCGACGTCGGCCTTGGCCGCTACGTCAGGACAGAAGTGTTGAGACGTCGTTTCCAACACGGTGCGCACCGTGTTGGCGACGTCAGCCGCCTCGGATCGGTGGCACTCCACCACAACTGAATCGTGCACGGTCTGCACCGGCACGGCGCTAGGAAAGGCATCGAGCGCTCGGTGAAGCTCCCCGTAGGCCGCCAACATGATGTCAGCGACTCCACCCTGAATTGGGGCATTGCGCCAAGCGTTCACCATTGCCCGGGCCCGCTCCCGAGCGGCCCGGCCCAAGAGCCGATATGCCACCGCATCGCCAACCTCGTCAATGATGGCGGTGATGTACGTCCGGCGCAGCGCACGATCGTCGAACTGTCGAGCAATTCCGGCGCCGGTTTCCAGTTGATCGGGATCCAGTTTCAGGCCGTGCTCGGCGGCGAAGCGTCGGCGAACACCGATGAGGGCAGTGTCTGATGATTCGACGGCTGCGGTCACAGCAGCCAAAAACAGGCGATCCAGGTGAAGGTTGAACTGTTGTCGCCGGCCAGACAACGTCCTGCTTGAGAAGGTGAATGGAGACTCGTCGGCGAGGAGGGCTACCGATGCCGAATAGCGAAGGGTCCAACGCACTTCGTCGACCAGGTCCGGGCCGGACACCCACTGGCCCGCATCGCTCCCTCCCGCCCCTGTCCTCGGGTTGCCGGTGACCGGACTGCCTGGCGCCGGATCACCTGTCGCTGTCATTCCGCCTACGGAATCGGCCACGTCTTCGGCCGATGGCCAGCGGTGGTTGGCCGCTCGAAGCTCGCGGCGGACCTTTGACACAAGTGGAAACCGGTGGGCCAGCTTTATGGTCAACGCCCAGTCGATCTCTGAGGTCCGTCCGGCCACCGCATCGATATCGGCGATACGTTGCTCCGCCCATCGGGCGGTCCCCGGGTAGGTTCGTCGGTAGTCGGCCAGTAGCCGCTCGGCTTCGGGAACCGACGTTTCCGCCCCTTCGGCTGAAAGCGATCGGGCCAGTGATGCCGCGCCAGTGCCGTAGGCGATGCCAAAGTTCAACGCCTTGGCTTGTTGGCGAAGTCGCTTGAGCCGGTCCGGGTCGGTTGTCGCCAGCCGGTCAGGATCGATGCCGAACATCGAAGACGCCGTGGTCAGGTGGACATCGGCACCCCGCTCGAACGCTTCTCGCAGAGCGTGGTCGTCGGCAACCTGGGCAAGGTATCGGAGCTCCGCCTGGCTCAGGTCGGCGTAAACAAAAACTCGATCGTCGTCGGGCGGTCGGCAGAACGGCTTCATGGCCGGGGTGAAGTTCTGGGCGTTCGGTTGCCGACTGGCCAAGCGGCCGGTGTTTGTCCCGACGACTTGGAGGTACTGCGGGCGAAGTCGGCCGTCATCATGAAGATGTTCGTGCATCGACTCGCCGTAGGTGGTCAACGTCTTGGTGAGTTGGCGGAACGATAGCAGCGCGTCGCAGACGTCGCCGCCGATCTCTCGCAGAACCGAGGCGGTCACGGAGTCGTGACCGGTCAGCGGACGAGCCTGGCCGAACGTCGCTTTCGTCCAGGTCGCCACCTCGGCTTCGGCCCACTTGTTCAGCGCGTCGCGGACCTGGAGGTCTGATGACGGGTTCCACGATGGCTCGATTGAATCGTCAAAGAGCGAGCCCTGACCGCCCCCGGTTAAAACAGCCAGACGGCTCTGAACGTCGGTGCGGCGGCGTTCCATTCGGTCCAGTTCCGCCTGCCAGCCGTCCCAGTCGAACGGCAGCCCGGAACGTTCCATCTGGTCGAGAAACGGCCTGGCGTCCTGTTCGATGGCGCACACCTCGTTGAGTCCGGCCGCTGTCAGCTCGGCTCGGATCCGGTCGCCCACCCATAGGGTGTGAACAGCATCGGCGGCTGCGTAGGAGATTTGGTCCTCGGTCAGATGGGATGTTGCATCGTAGGAGATCTGAATGGTCCCCTTGCCTTCGGCCTGAAGCCCGAGATAGTGATCGGTGGCCCAGGCCAGGCTGTGATACCAGGTGAAGCCGCTGCGGCCCTGGTGGATGAGGGCATCGGCCAACATGGCGTCCCACCAGCGGAGCCCAGGGGTGGTGTCGGCCGATCGCCAGACGGCTTCGTCGATAACTCGGGCATCAAATCCGGCGTTCCAGGCATCAGCCTCGGCTCCGTCAAGAATCGGAGCCAGAGACTCGGGCGGGACGTCGCGGGCGTCGACCACAAAGGCATGTTCATCGCCTGCACTGTTGCGGGTCGCCAGCGACATCACCCGAAGCTTGCCTGCCTGTGGCCCCGAAATGGGGACCTCGGTGTCGATGGCTAGTCGGTCGGCTTGCGAGATCGCCTCCTGCAAAGCGGGGAGCTTCGCAGGGTCGGAAATGAAGGTGAACGCAACATCTCCAGCCGTCCCCTTCATCGGGTTCAGGCTAGCGCCCCGCTGCCCCTACAGCAGAGGAGCCGGACGTCAGGCAATTTCGGTTATGGCTACCGGTCGGTTCTCGGCCACGGACTTGTTGGCGGCGAGACCGATTCGCAGCGGTGCGCGGCCGTCTTGCCCGGTGACCGGTGTCGGTTGTCCCTGTGCCACCGCGGTGACGAAGTCGTTCCACTGGTTGACGTAGGACGGAATGTAGCGGTCGAGAAAGAAGTTGGGGACGACGGCTGAACTTCCGCCCGCGGCGGTGAGTGTGTGACCGTAGTGATCACGGTGGTTCTCCGAGAATGCCGCGCCCTTCGATCCGAATGCCTCTACCCGTTGGTCGTAGCCGTAGGCCGACTGGCGGCAGTTGTCGATGGTGGTGACCACGCCGTTCTCGTGGGTCAATACCACTGTGACCGTGTCG
>CALJMD010000085.1 GCA_937981915.1 uncultured Acidimicrobiales bacterium | reverse complement strand
CGGAATCGGATGATTTGACCGTCGCCGTCGAAGGCGAGGCCGACGAAGGTGTACTTCGACAAGAACTCCTCCAGATCCATGGTCTGATACCTGGCCTCTGGTTCCTCCGCCGAGCCGCACGCCTCGACCAGCCAGCCTGGGTCGAGAGCCAACGCCTCGACCGAAGGCGACACGACGTAGGTGCGAAGTTTCGGATTCTCGTTTCGCCAAACGAGGTCGGTCGCACCGGCCAACTGCACTTCTGTGGTCAGCGCCGGTCCATACCTGCCGTCGTCCATTTGGTAGCGATCGAACTCGATCGTTACCCGATCGGTGCCCAGCCCGCTCCATCGTTCCACCGATCCGAAGTCGAACTGCAAACCGGCCTCGGCGTCACCTGATTCGCTTCCGGCGGCGGTTGTTGTTTCTTTGGGCGTCGCAGAGTCGTCAGACTTGACCGAAGTAGTAGACGTTGCTGTAAAGCTTGTTGTGGTCGACAACGTCGTTGAGGCGGTGGTGGACGAACTCGTAGACGTCTCTGTGGAAGATGTCGCCGTAGACGGTGTTGTCGATGCCGAAGTTGTCGATGTCGAAGTTATCGATGTCTCGGCTTCGTCTTCGGCTTGGAGGTCGATGGTTTCGGCCATCTCCTCCTCACTGGGAACAGCGGACTCGACGTCGAGGCTGCAGCCAGCCGTGAGCCCGACCGACGTCATGGCCCCCAGGGCACAGTAGAAAATCCGTACACGCACACGACAACTGTGCCACACGCCAATTGACAATGTTGTGCGGTGGACTGAAGGCGGTCGCAGATGTCGTGGCCATCATGCTGAAGGCCGGAGGTAAACCTGCCGATAGGACGACACCGGGGAGTATGAGGCTCCGTTCGGATCAACCAGCCGTGTCGGTGGAGTAGCGATGAGTACCAGTCAGTCGATCGAAGACGAGGTGGATGAATCTTTTCGCGTTGGCGGCCCGATTCCCCCACCGCCACCGGCCCCTCCGGTTGGGCACGTCTCAGAGCATCGACGTTCGGATGATCCACCCCCACCACCGGTCGCCCCACCGTCCCCACCGTCCCCACCGTCGGTGTTTGGTTCGACTGGGCCGTCGGGCCCACCGCCCCCGCCGCCGAACGCCGACGTTCAGGTTTCGCAACGCCGCCGAACCGAAGACCTGGATGAGACCGAAGACTCGCTGGACGAGGCCGAAGCCGACCGGGCCGCTCCGGCCAACGCCGGTCCGGGAAGCACGAACTACGAACTGGATCTGCTTGAGCGAAAGGCCGACCACACCGCAGCTCGGTTGGGGGCCCACCGCTCACAACTCGACACCATCCGTACCGGCTCGGCAAGTCGATTCCGCAGTGAATTCCAACAGTATGTAGACGGCAACCGTCGAAGCGCCGACAGCGACACTGCGCCGGACGAAGGCCCGATACGTTTTCCCACCCCAAACAAGATCAGCACAGAACACGCCGACCTGCTCCGGGCCGCCGCCCTCATGGTCCGGTCCGGTTGGGTTTCACCGAAGCTGCTGGAAGAACTCGACCAACTCCAGGCCGAGCTGCACGAAGGTGTCTGCCAGCTTCGCCAGGAACGTAGTTATGCCCGGCGTCGACATCTGGACGGTTCACCGGAGATGGAGCGTCAGGTCGAGAGGCTGAGTGAACGAGTTCACGCTCCGCGCTTGGAGCGGGTGGAACGCCGCGCCCGCCGAGTGCTGTCCCGGACGTCGGTGCCCGGTGACTTTGAAACGCTGGCCAAAGAGTATCGACGCGACTTCACCGATTATTCAGCCACATTGGCCGACATCGTGGCCGAAGTCGGCGGGCCCGATCAAGTCCAGTAGCGGTCAGCCCGGGAGGCTGGCGAACCGGTAGCCGAACCGCCGAAGGAACTTGGCTGTCCGCCGCGACTCGGCAGGTGACGGAACCGGGAAGTCGAATGCTCCGGCGAACCGGTTCATTGTGTCGAACACGAAACCGACGTAGAGAGCTTCGGCGACGGCTTCATCGCTGACGCCGGCCGCTCGAAGCGGGCCGATATCTGACGGGCCGACGGCATCTGGTGTCAACGTGACCTTCTCCAAGAAGCCCAACGTTGCCCGCAGGCGTTCGCTGATGTCGGCTGTTTGCCAGTCGTCGAGCACTGCTGCTGGCTGCCCGCCGCTGAGGCCGCCGGCGGCGACAGCGGCGTGGTCAACGGTGCATGCCTCGCAGTTGTTGAGGTTCGACACGAACGCCGCCATGAGTTCGAGTTCGGCAACCGGCCAGTGCTCGGCTTCTCGCATCGCCTCTTGCAGGCATCCAGCCATCTGTTTGCCTAAGAATCGGCGGCGGTAGGACAACGTGGCCATAGGGCCTGGTGTCCGGTCGGCGGTTGACGTAGCACGGGCCAGGCGAAGTGCCATTTTTTGGGCGGGCCGATGCCCGTCGTTCAAGATAGTGAGCCGCATCAGTCGACTGGTCCAGCGTCGTGAAGCGCCCGTAAACCGGCCTCGAAGCGCCCGAGGGCGGCGCCCACACCGGCACACAACGTGATTTCGAAGATGTGGTCTTCGGAAAGCCCGGACTGTCGCAGCCGGTCGACGTCGTCGTCGGAGATTGCCGCTGCGTCATTGACAACGCTGTCGACATACGGGTGGATGGTGGCCGGAATCGCTGCGGCCAGATCGACATCGTCGGGTGACATTGCATAGTCGACAATGTTTCGTCGACTGCGAAAGTCCGTCCGGCCAGGTTCCGACAGCAGTGCGTACACGGCACGGCGCACGCGACTCGGCACCAAATCGTCCCATCGCAACCGTTGAGGACCTTCGCGTCCCCGCTTAGTTGGTTCGGATTCTGCCGGAACGGCGTGGTCCAACGTCAAGCCACCTTTGACTACATCCTCTAACGAGGTTAGTTCATCCGTACGTGCGCTTTGCACCAAACGACGACGCCGTTACCGGTCGATGAGTCGCGAATCGGCCATGTTCAGATGGCCGCACCCGGGCGGCGTGTGGGTGAATCAACCCAGACGTCGGATTCTGCTACCTTCTGAGTGTCAAAGCGGGTGGGTGCGACGCGGCCGCGCAAATAAGAGGCACGCCGGTTGGTGTGTGTGGTGGAGGACGAACATGAGTGACGCAAGTCCAGTGGCAGGTTGGTACTACGCGGACGGAGATCCGCCCGGGACCCAGCGATATTGGGACGGTGCGACGTGGCAGGGAGAGCCACAGGCGGCCGCAGGTCAAAGTCAGGGTCAAGGTCAAAGTCAGGGTCAACCGCCCTTCGGCGGCTATGAAGGCCAGCCGGTTGCGGCGAGTGCTGCGGGCTCGACCGCAGGTTACGGTCCGCTTGACTGGTGGAAGGAACCGTGGCGAAAGTACGCAGACTTCAGCGGCCGGGCTCGCCGAGCCGAGTACTGGTGGTTCGCCCTCGGCAATGCTGTGCTGGTCAGCATTCTTGGTGCTCTTGCCGGCGCCGTTCTCGGCGACCTTGGCGGTCTCCTGATGCTGGTAGTGGCGCTGGCCGTCATCGTGCCCGCCTTGGCTGCGGCGGTGCGTCGCTTGCACGACACCGGACGGTCCGGATGGTGGTACCTGATCATCCTGCTCCCGTTCTTCGGGAGCTTGATCTTGTTTATCTTCCTCGTTCTGGACAGCGACCGTCAGCCGAATACGTGGGGCCGCTCTCCGAAGTACGGCTAGCGCGATCGCGGCTGGATGCGTTTACGACGGTGACTTCGGTTTGCTATACCGGAGTCACCGTTCAGCACTCCAGCGGAGATCTTGGTGACCATAATTGACGCTTGGGCCCAGCACCCGACGCTGCGCCACTGGCAGGACCCCATCTTTGATTCACTTCGGCGTTGGACCGGTGATGACGTTCCAACCGAGGAGCTTCCGGTGGCGGCCACGGTGGCATCGATGGATGCCGCCTCGGTTGACCAGACGTTGATCAGCGCCTGGTACGCCCCGCATCGGGACATGATCTCCAATGACGACGTGGCCGGTTTCGTGGCGCAGGCACCCGACCGGCTGATTGGTGTCGGATCGGTTGACATCACCCGACCGATGGACGCGGTGCGGGAGATCCGACGCTGCGTGCAAGACCTCGGATTCGTGGCCATCAGGGTCTTGCCATGGTTGTGGGAAGTGCCACCGACCGACCGGCGGTTCTACCCCATCTACACCGCCTGCTGTGAGCTCGAGGTTCCGTATTGCACCCAGATCGGTCACACCGGCCCGCTTATGCCTTCAGAAGTTGGCCGCCCGGTGTACCTCGATCAGGTGGCCATCGACTTTCCCGAGCTGCGAATTGTGGGCGGCCACATCGGCTATCCGTGGACCGACGAAGCCATTGCTGTGGCCACCAAACACGAGAACGTCTACATCGACACTTCGGCCTACACCGCCCGCCGCTACCCGGCGGCCCTGGTCGACTACATGCGTGCCCACGGGCGGACCAAAGTGTTGTTCGGAACCAACTATCCGATGATCACCCCGTCCAAATGCTTGGAGCACCTGGACGACCTCGGGTTGGACGACGAAACCAAAGAGCTGTTTCTGGCCGGCAACGCCAAGCGGGTGTTCGGTATTTGATCCGAGCGGGTGTGGAGATCGGCGTCCGAGTAGCCGCTACGGCGTCTTCAGTTCCAGCTGCTCGCGGACCTCGGCCGGTCCGAGCACCTTGGTGTTCATGGCGTCAAGGACCTGTACGGCTCGTTCCACCAGTTGGGCGTTGGTGGCCAGTTGGCCTCGGGACAGGTAGAGATTGTCTTCCAGGCCGACCCGCACGTTGCCACCAACCAGGGGAGCGGCCGCCGCGTAGCGCAGCTGATCCCGCCCGATGGAGAACGCAGAGAACGTCCAGTGCTCGGGCAGGTTGTTGACGAACGCCATCAACGAGTTCATGTCGTTGGGGGCACCCCACGGGATACCCATGCACAGCTGCACCATGACCGGGTCGTCGATCACTCCCTGGTCGGCCATGGCCTTGGCGAACATCAGGTGGCCCAGATCGAACAGCTCCAATTCCGGTCGCACCCCCATCGCCTGAACCTGGCGGGCCATCTCGACCAGCGTCGTCGGTGAGTTGACCATGATGTAGTCGCCTTCACCGAAGTTCATGGTGCCGCAATCCAGGGTGCAGATCTCCGGCATCAGTTCTCGAACGTGGTCGAGCCGTTCGGTGGCGCCGACGAGGTCGGTGCCGGACTCGTCGACGGGAAATGGTTGTTCGGCCGAGCCCAACGTCAGGTCGCCACCCATCCCGGCGGTCAGATTTAGGATCACGTCGGTGTCGGAGGCTCGAACTCGTTCCACCACCTCGCGGTAGTAGTCCACCTGTCGGTCGGCGTCACCGGTGATCGGGTCGCGTACGTGCACGTGGGCGATGGCGGCTCCGGCCTGAGCGGCGGCGATGCAATTGTTGGCGATGTCTTCAGGGGTGTAGGGCACGTACTCCGATTTGTTGACGGTGTCGCCGCCACCGGTCACGGCACACGTGATAAAGGCACTGCTGAGTGGTGATCTGGTCATGCGGACACTCCTTTAGATTTGGTTGCAGATTCGGTTGAGTCGAAAAGTAGTCGATGTTGCGATTGGTGACGGCGGGTCAAGACCCTCAGTCGGGAGTAGACCTCGTCGTGATCCATGTAGGTCCCACGAAGATGGCGTACTCCTACGCCGGGGTCAAATGCGTCTCTGCCGTGAAGAATTCGGCGGTTGTCGAAGGCAACCAGGTCGCCGTCGCGAAACGGGTAACCGATTTCGAATCGTGGGTCGGCGCCCAGTTGATGGAACCGTTTGGCCGCCCGGTAGGCCCGGGGTATGTCGGCTGGGTCCATGTCGGGGAAGCCTCTCACCGGGTAGAAGGCTCGGATGGTCAGCGGTGACCCGGGGACACCAAGGTCAATCATGGGCCCCGACCACCGATGGTCGTGTTCTCTCGACCGGTTGAAGAACACCCAGTTCAATGTGGTGAGGGCTTCGTAGACGTCGGGCTCTTCGGCCTCGAGGTGGGCGGCGACTGCTGCGCCATCGGTCATGCGGCTCCATCCGCCGGGCACCGAGTTCACCCAGCAGTGCAGGAGTTGGAATCCCGGAGGTGTTTCGCGCGTGGGCAGGTCGGTGTGTGGCCCGAGCCGCAATCCGCTGTTGGCGGTGGAGTTCTCGGAATTGTCACGAATCTCGGCTTTGACGTTCCAGATCTCACCGAAGTTGGTGGATCGACGCGCCCCAATGCGGTCGGTGACGGCGGCGAGGCCCTCTGGGACCGACCCGTTGCCTTCGCCCGGAACCTTGGTGAGACGAGCGATGCCATAGGAGCAGAGCGCGTCCAGAAACCCATGTAGTTCGTCGTCGCTGGACAGAACGCCGCGCCCGTCGAACGTCGCTGGTTCGGTGAGGTCGTCGGCGGTCCAGACCCGGACCGGGGGGAGGTGGGAGTTGGCTCGGTGTTGGCCGAGCGCCACGTGATGAAGCCAGCCGGGGTGGAGGCGTCCGCTCAGACCGTCGGAGAAGACCACCGCCAGTGAGCCCTGTTCGTCGAGTTCGGCCGAGGTCACATGGAGGTCGTCAGGGATGTCGGCGGGGTCGAGTGTGCCTTCGCGCGTCGCCGGGTCGCAGGCCCCGTCGGTCACCACTGACTCTCGTAGCCACCACTGATGGGCGGCTAGTTCGGTCCCGTCGTCGAAGCCGACGGTGACAAACTCGCCACTGTGATCGAGGCGTTCAATCTTTGTCCATGGATAGTTGTAGAAGTCGGGGGTGTCGACTGTGTTGATCATGCTCTCACCGTTGAAAACCTTAGCGTCCCGTTTAATGGGACGTCCCATTTGCTCTGCTAGTCTGATGAATATATGTCCAACTCGACGGCGCCGTCAACGTCTACTTCACCAAGACCTGCTTCTTCCAGTACCCCAACATCGGCAGTGGAACGAGCGTTTGTACTGTTGCAGGCCGTCGTGGCCGCTGGTGGACCGGTTGGGGTCAGGGAAGTGGCTCGTCGAACCGGCCTCCCTCGCTCCACTGCGGCTCGACTGGCAGCAACCTTGGCTGACATCGACATGGTGGAACGGGCGGGCGACGGATCGCTGGTCCCCGGTGCGGCGCTGGCCACACTGTCGGTCGACGGCGGACCGGTGCCCCTGTTGCGGGACCGTCTGCGGCCGTTGCTGACCGCCCTGGTCGAACATCACGACGAGAGCGTGGCCTTGGCTGTCGACGACGGTGATGCCGTTCTCTATCTGGCCCAGATTGAAGCGGCCAGCCCGGTCCGGGCGCCAGGGGTAGAAGCCGAACGCCACCCGTTTCATGTAGTGGCCCACGGTTTGGCGTTGATGGCACATTGGCCGGCCGACCGCCTGGACGAGTACTTATCGGGGTCGTTGGTGGCACCAACCCCTCACTCGATCACCGATCCCGACCAGATTCACCGACGTCTAGAACAGATCCGAAGCGACGGCTACGTGTGGACGTCGGAAGAATTTGAACTTGACATCAACGGACTGGCCGTTGTGGTCGCAGCCGATGGCGCAGCGGGCGAAAACGGCACCCCTGAAGGGGCAATCGGATATTACGGACCGTCGTATCGTCTGTCACCGAATCGACAACCATCGTTGGCCAGCGACATCTTAACCATTGTTCAATCGCGTGCAAGAGTGATGTCAGGTACAATCGCCTGATCACTAACGGGGAGGTAATTCGTAGTGGTTAGTTCAACAAAATCTGTGTTCAAGTTCTTAGGTCTGTTGTTTGCCCTCATGCTGGCTCTGGCAGCCTGTGGCGGAGACGACGAGGCCGACACCGCTGCCGATAGCGGTGACGATGCTACGGGAGAAGTGGATCAAGGTGATCTCGGCCTGGTGGCCGACGGAACCCTGACCGTTTGCACCGACGTTCCGTATCCTCCGATGGAATTTGAGGACGCCGATGCCGAAGGCGGTTACACCGGTTTCGACATCGAGCTGATGCGAGCCATCGCGGATGACAACGGTTTGGGTCTGGCTGTTGCCACCCCGGGCTGGGATGCCATCACCTCTGGTCTGGCCATGGAAGCCGGCGACTGCGACATCTCCGCCGCCTCCATCACCATCACCGAAGAGCGTGAAGAGAACGTCGACTTCTCCGATCCGTACTTCACCGCCGAGCAGTCGCTCATGTCCCTTGAGGACTCGGGCGCTTCGACGCTGGCCGACATGGCCGCCGTCGGCGTGCAGAGCGGCACCACTGGTGAGCTGTACTTGAACGACAACGCCGGTGACGTTGAGGTCATTGCCTTCAGCGAAATCGCCGACATGTACCTGGCCCTTGAGGCTGGAGACGTCGAAGGCGTCGTTACCGACCTTGTCGGAAACCAGGGCTACATCGATGAAAACGGTGGCGCCAAGGTGGTCGAGTCCTACGCCACTGATGAGGTCTACGGCCTCGCTGTGAAGGAAGAAGGCTCCGAGGATCTCCTCGCCGCCGTCAACGCTTCGCTGGCCAAGATCCAGGGTGACGGAACCTACGACTCGATCTTCGGCGATTGGTTCTCGGGCTGATCCCGATACCTGATCACGTACTAGATCAATGACGACAGCGGAGCGGGCCGGGGCCGACGATTCAGCATCTCCGGATGCGAAATCGACGGTCAAGGCCCGCTCCGCCGCGTCAGGCGGTCCGAGACCGCCACGGGAAAATGGACAGGAAAATGGGCGGGGAAATGGGCGCCGAAAGCGGCGGCTCACTCCGACTCAGCGGGAACGGGCCTTCCAGGCGGCGATGTATGTCATCGCCGCGCTGGCGGTGGTGGGCATTGCGTTGGCCGCCGATTGGCCGACCATCCAACGAAACTTCTTTCAGGTCGACGTCATCAGGGAGATGTTCCCTGAGCTGGTGACTATCGCCGCCAAGAACACGGCGATCTACACGACGCTGTCGTTTGCTCTTGGCTTCGTGCTGGCGCTGGCGCTGGCCTTAATGCGCATGTCGACAGTGGCTCCCTTCCGGGCCTTCGCCATGATCTATATCGAGCTGTTCCGAGGCCTCCCGGCCCTGGTGACGCTCATCCTCATTGGCTTCGGTCTGCCTATTGCCTTTGACGGCTTCCGACTTGGGAGCACCATGGTGCGAGGGTCGGTCGGCCTGGCCATCGTCGCTGGCGCCTATATGGCTGAAACCATTCGAGCCGGCGTGGAAGCCGTACCCCGAGGCCAATCTGAGGCAGCCCGGTCACTTGGTATGTCCAAGAACCGGACGATGTTCACCATTATCTTGCCGCAGGCGTTCCGCATCATCATTCCGCCGTTGACCAACGAGCTGGTCTTGTTGATCAAAGACACATCGCTGTTCTTCGTGCTGGGCACGACCCCGGCCAGCAAAGAGCTGACAAAGTTCGCCCGGGACTTCATGGTGTCGTCCCGCAACGCCACACCGTTGACGGTGGTGGCCATCGCCTACCTGGCGATCACGTTGCCGTTAACGTACGTGGTCCGTCGAATGGAACGAAACGCCGGGAAGTCACGATGAGCACCGACGCCACTGAAGCAGCTACCGAAACAGCCTCTGACGTCGCCATTCGAGTTCTCGAACTTCACAAGTACTTCGGCGATCTTGAGGTGCTGAAAGGCATCGACTTCCAAGTCGACCACGGTGAGGTCGTCTGCGTAATCGGCCCGTCGGGCTCCGGAAAGTCCACGTTGCTGCGTTGCATCAACCGGCTGGAAGAGTCGACGTCTGGCAACATTTTCATCGAGGGTGACGACATCACTGACCCTGATGCGGACGTTGACCTGCTTCGCACCCGTATTGGAATGGTGTTCCAGCAGTTCAACTTGTTCCCTCATCTGACTGTTCTGCGAAATCTGACGGTCGGTCAAACCAAAGTGCTGAAGCGGTCAAAAACCGAGGCAGTGCAGATCGCCGAGGAAATGTTAGAGAGGGTCGGTCTGAGCGAAAAGCGTGACGAGTATCCGATTCGCCTCTCCGGCGGTCAGCAGCAGCGGGTGGCTATCGCTCGATCGTTGTGCATGAAACCGGACATGATGCTGTTCGACGAGCCGACATCGGCTCTCGACCCGGAGCTGGTCGGCGAGGTGCTGGAGGTCATGCGCACCTTGGCCGACGAGGGCATGACGATGATGGTGGTCACCCACGAAATGGGCTTCGCCTCCGAGGTGGCAGACCGGGTCGTGTTCATGGACGAAGGCATCGTGGTCGAAGAGGGTCCACCGGCTCAGGTTCTAAAAGATCCACAAACGGAGCGGGCTCAGAAGTTCCTTAAGATGATCGATCACGCCTAGCGTGTCCGACAGTTCCATTTCGCCGCTGGCCTGGCGCACCCTGGCGGTCACTTCCGTAGTCGGCTTCATGGTGAGCCTGGAGATCACCGTGATCGCCTTGGCGCTGCCCGATATCCGAGCGGCGTTCCCCGGAGCGTCGGAGTCGACGTTGTCGTGGATTATCACCGCCTACAACATCGGGGTGGCGTCGCTGCTACTGGTCGCGGGCTGGGCCGCCGACCGGTTCGGTCGCAAACGAATCTTTTTGGCCGGGTTGGCCGTTTTTGCCACTGGCTCCTTGGCGTCTGGCTTTGCTCCCAGTGCCGAAGCCCTAATCGGTGCCCGCGTGCTTCAGTCGTTGGGCGGGGCGTTTCAGTTCCCGTCCGGTCTGGCGTTGCTGCTGCCGGCGTTTCCGTTCGAGCGACGGCAGATGGCTATTGGCATTTGGGGCGCCATGGGCGGT
>CALJMD010000084.1 GCA_937981915.1 uncultured Acidimicrobiales bacterium | reverse complement strand
TCCGATCCCCGAGGTGGTTGAGGTTCCGGCCACTACCACGCTGGTCGCACGAGATGAACCGGCCGGAGAGCGACGTCGCCGCCGACGCCGCCGAAGCTAGGGCAAAAAGATGAAGGAGCCCGACGTCCTAGCTAGCCGGGCTCCTTCACAGTTCGTTTTAGCACAGCGCGGTTGCAAAAAATGGTCGTACGACGAATTGTCGTAGACCAAGCGCAAACGAGCCCCGGCTAGCTGCCGACCACACCGCCATCCTTGCGGGTTATGACAAAGGTGCAGTCTCGCGGATAGGTGACACCGTCTGGCTCCGCGTTCTCCACTGGGAAGTTGGTCAGCGTCGGGTCACCGTTGCCCGGGTGCTGCGTATTGGCAAACAGTGTCCGCCGATCCGCCGTCACGGTCAGGCCCGTAATCTCATCGGACGGTACGCCGGTGAGCAGGCGACTGATCTGACCGGTGGCCGGGTCGGACACCAGCATCTGGTTGTTGAGCCCATCCTTTTGGCCGCCGTCAGTCTGTATCCAGATTCGACCGTCAGGATCGGCCCACAGCCCATCGGCATCGGCGAACGACTCTTCTGTGCCGTGGGTGTCTTCGGCGATGAGATAGATGTCCCACTCGAAGGCGGTGCCGGTGAACTGATCGGAGTCGGTCCAACGGATGATGTGTCCATCGGCGTTAGGGGCCAGTGGGTTGGCGGCATCGGCTTCGGTCCGACGGGAGTTGTTGGTCAAGGTGCAGTACACCTGCCCGTCGGGGGCCACCGTGGTCCACTCAGGCCGGTCCATCGGGGTTGCGCCCAGAATGTCGGCGGCGATACGGGCATTAACCAGCACCTCGCCCTGGTCGGCGAACTCGGCGGCCAGCGCCGGGTTGTCGATGGTCAGCTCCAGCCAGTCGCCGCTACCGTCCTCGTTGAACCGGGCCGTGTAAAGCTTGCCGTGATCGAGTGGGCTCATGCCCCGGGCTCGCATCGACTTGTAGTTGGAGTCCGACACGAACTTATAGATGTAGTCGAAGCGCTGATCGTCGCCCATGTAGGCCACGATCCGTCCGCCGCGGCCGACGGCAAAAGCCACGCCTTCGTGCTTGAAGCGACCCATGGCGGTCCGCTTGACCGGAGCAGCTCCGGGGTTCATCGGGTCGATCTCGACACACCAACCAAAGCGGTTGTCCTCACCATCGGAGTCGGCGCTCGACAGATCCCATCGGCTGTCGAACAGTTCCCAGCCATAGCCGAATCCGGTTGAGCTGAAGCCGTAGCGGTCCTGTGCGGCGTTGGGTACGAAGTCATCACCGAGTGACGAACCGAAGTAACCGTTGAAGTTCTCTTCACACGTCACATAGGTTCCCCACGGGGTGTAGCCGCTGGAACAGTTGTTGAGGGTGCCGAACGATGGGCGGGAGGGGTCACCGAGAGCCGGGTGGCCGGCCACCGGACCGGAGAACTCAACCGGGGTGTTCGGGGTGATGCGACGGTTGTAGCCGCCTCGCACAACATCCCACGTGCCACCCATATTGGCTACCTCGACCACCGAGACTCCGTGAGCGGCCTGAGAGAGGCGGACCTGTTCCAGCGAAGTCGGGGCAATGTTGCCGTCAGCGTCAGCCACGGCATCGTCGCCGAAGACATGCGAGTTGCGGCCGAACTCGTGATTGATGCAGATAATTCCGTGGTCGCCTTTGCGCGATAGCGGGAAGAACCACATACCGTCATGGCCGATGCCTATCTGGGCTTCCTGATCGGCGGCCGACTTGGAGCCGTTCACGTGCTCCGGATAGGGAGCGAGAATGGGGGTACCCCAGGGAATGAGAACCTGGTACTGGTAATCGGAAGAGATGGACGGGTTTACACCGCCGCCGTTAGCCAACGTCACCGGCTCAAAGCCGATTAGATCGCCTTGGCCCTTCGCCAGACCTTTTCCGTTGCCGTTAGCCCGTGAGGCGACAGCCGCTCCGGCGGTTCCCTGAGCGAAGAAGGTGGTGGCGGCGGTGGCAAGGCTTCCCGCCATTACCGTCCGTCGGGACAGCCGGGCTCTGAGGACATCCTCAAAAGGCCGGTTGGCCGACTTGTTGGATACGAAGTCATCTACGGTCACGTCAATCTCCTATTAGCGTCTGACGGCTGGTGGATCCTGCGCCCTAGGCCATCGTTGTAAAACTACGACAACGACGTTGACACAACGTTAAGCACCAAAATGTGGTGGGTTAACACTGTCTAAATTTCCCCCTGCGGCGCAGACCAACAACCTAACACTGTCAGCTACATCAATACAGTTGAAACTGGTCGCAGCTCACTTATGTGAAGATGGCGGGGATCAGGCCGCCGCTTTAGTCAGCCGGTCCAGCACCGCGTCGAGGAGGGGCCCCGACCGTGGAGGCACCACCACGAGTTGTTCAACACCGCTCAAATCAGCGGCCCGAAGAACGCTGTAGAGGCGCGCCGCATAACCGGCGGCATCAGCGGGCATCAGCCAATGGGGCGAGCGTTGACACGGGAACGGGGCAACGATGCCAATGGCCAGATCCGGGTCGATCACCGACTCCAGGTCTCGCTCGGTGTCGGCGTTGATCAGGCGAACCGGTGTGTCCGGTGCGTAGTGGGATGCCAGCATGCCCGATGCCCTGGACTCACCCTGTCGGCCATCGACTATCGGGCCGATCACGGCTTCAAGCTCAACAGTGGAAATGCCGCCCGGACGCAGGAGCTCCGGTTGCGGTCCCGTCAGATCGACAATGGTCGACTCGACCCCGACCCGGCTAGGGCCACCGTCGACCACGACCCGCAGACCGGGCAGCTTGTCATTGATCACATGATCTGCCGTCGTTGGGCTGATCGACCCGAATCGGTTGGCAGACGGTGCCGCCACCAGCCCTGATCCTACGGCAGCGAATCGCTCGAGCAGATCGAGGGTGATCGGATGGTCGGGGACTCGAACCGCCACCGTGGAGCGTCCACCGACAGCCTCGGGAACCACCAATGAGCCGCCATCGTTGGCGTTCATTCGTCGATGGAGGACCACCGTGAGAGGCCCGGGCCAGAAGGCGTCGGCCAACTGGCTGAAGGAGTCTGGTGGACTCTCGACGACGGCTGCAATCGCGTCGCGATGATGGCCGTGGACAATCAACGGATGATCGACCGGGCGCCCTTTGGCGGTGAAGATTTTGCCGACAGCATCGCTCGACGACGCGTCGGCCGCCAGCCCGTAGACCGTCTCGG
>CALJMD010000083.1 GCA_937981915.1 uncultured Acidimicrobiales bacterium | reverse complement strand
CGACACGTAGGTATCGCACAACGGTGGCCCGCCTCGACTCGGACGGACCGATCAAGTTCCCTCGGATTTGCTGGACGGCTTTGAGGCACTTGCCTTCACCTGCCTCTGCTTGCCACCGATGGCTCCCGCCAACCCGTGCGGTGCGGACGAAGGACTGAAAACCTCAGTGTTTTATAGTCGGGCTGGGGAGATTCGAACTCCCGACATCTTGACCCCCAGTCAAGCGCGCTAACCAAGCTGCGCCACAGCCCGTGGCGACTCGAATCGTATCGCTTAGCCGACCACGTTCGACGGGAATTGCACAGAAATACCCGAGGCTGGTCCGGAGTCAAACCCGACGAAGCACCAGAACGGCAACGTCATCACCAATCGGACCGCCGGCAAAGTCCCGGGCAGCCTCCACTAGCTGTTTGGTCAACACGTCGGGCGAAGCGGTCGGATCTCGGCGAATCATGGCGGCGATGCCATCCTCGCCAAACAGGATTTGACCGTTTCTGGCCTCGGCCAGCCCATCGGTGTAGAGCACGGCAACGTCGTCGTGCATCCACGGAAGCTCTCGAGAGTGGTACGGGGCTGAGGGGTCAAGCATCAGCAGCGGCCCAGTGGCGCCTAAGGGGCGGACCTCCCGCTCGTGCCATACAAAGGCAGCCGGGTGTCCGGCCGAAGCGTAGCGCAGCGTCTCGACGTCGAGGTCGAACACCAGGACGCAGAGCGAAATGAACTCTTCGCCGCGTTCCAGCACCGACAGCTGAGCGTTGAGTTGCTCTAACGCTTGCCCGGGGTCTCGGAACTGCAGCAGGAACGCCCGGAGCAGATACTTGGCTTGGAGCGCAGTGATAGACGGCTCGATCCCGTGCCCGGTCACGTCACCGATGACGGCGGCCACCCGAGACTCATCGACCTTGAACACGTCGTAGAAGTCACCGGCCATCGCCCCACTGCCGGCCTGGTAGGCCTGCCCGATCTCAAATCCCGGTAGGTCCGGGAGATCGGACGGGGCCAATCTCGCCGCCCACTGGAGCGGAGCCAACTGCTCCTGGGTCAACACTTCCCGTGCTTTTTGTTCGATGTCGGCTCGACTAGCTGCGATACGAGCAATTTCGGTCTGCGAGCCGCGTCCGACCAGAGAGATCACGGCGGGAACTGCCAAAAGCGACAGCACCAACGCCGTTCCAAAGCCAACGCCGGTGACCGTCACCGTGATGAGGCCGAGAGCGGCGATGGCCATGAAAATCGTTGTCAGCAGATCACGCCGATAATCATTGTTGGCCAATCGCCAGATGTCGGCGTCGGTATCGTCTTCGGCCAAGCGGGCCGCCACACGATGACGCTGGATGGTGGCCCTCGCCCAGGCCACGGCAGCAGCGGTACAAACGATGGCCGCGAGGGCGGGCAGGAGCCTTTCCATGACTGCCAATGCTAGCTCACGGGGCCAGCCGACACCTCAGATCAAGATTCGACTGCCGGTCGAGGTGCCTCAGTCGAGCCTGACCTCACTCCGAACGTCGACGAACTCGGATCTTCACCGGGGTAGGACCGAGGTCCAGTTCGTCTCGCAGACTTCGCTCGATGTAGCGCAAGTAGTGATCCGGGATGTTCCGATTTGCGAACATGGTGAACGTAGGAGGATCGGTGGCTCCCTGGGTGGCGTAGAGAATTCTTGCCCCTCCAGGTGCCGGTTGGGATTGTTGGGCCAACCGCACGATGTCGTTGACCTTCCGGGTTGGGGCACGGACCTGATACGCCTCAAGCGCAGCGCGGAGCGACGGCAGAATCGCCGTGACGCCTTTGCCGGTTAGCGCCGAGATGCGATGCACTCCCCCGTCGGGAAGGAAGCTCAGCTTCCGAAGGATCTGGTCGGAAAGATCTTCTCGCTGTTCGGTCGAAAGCAGATCTGCCTTGTTGAGAATGACGACAACCGGACAGCCGGCAGCATCCACCCGCTCAGCCAGCCGTTGATCCTGCTGAGTGACGCCCTCGCTGGCATCAATGACCAGCAGGGCGACATCTGCTTTGTCGACCGCCTTCAGCGACCTCATTACCGAGTAGTACTCGGTGTCTTCACTGATCCGGGCTTTGCGCCGCATTCCGGCGGTGTCGATGAAGCGGACCCGGCCAATCTCGGTGTCCACGACGGTATCGACTGCGTCGCGTGTGGTGCCCGGCATGTCGTGCACAACTGAGCGTTCTTCGCCGAGCAGACGGTTGAACAGCGTCGACTTGCCTACATTGGGGCGCCCGACCAGGGCAATGCTGAATGTTCGCTCCGAGGTGGCCTCGGCTTCTTCGGGAGACGTGAGACGGTCAGCTGAGGTGTCAGGCACCGGCAGGGCTTCGACAATGGCGTCAAGCAGGTCGGCCACCCCGGCGCCGTGAATGGCGCTGACCGGGAATGGGTCGCCCAAACCCAATCGAACCAGATCCCAAATTTCGTTCTGTTGTCCGTCGTGATCGACCTTGTTGGCCACCAGGAACATCGGACGGTTAGCCGAGCGCAATACACGCGCCGCCTGAGCATCTTCGGTGGTGACACCGACCGTGGTATCGACCACGAAAAGTACGACATCGGCGCTGTCGAGGGCGTTCTCCGACTGTTGAGAGACTTTCTGATCCAGTTCGTTTCCACTGGCCAGCCACCCACCGGTGTCCACAACGGTAAACGCCCGTCCCTGCCAGTCCGCTTCGACAGCCTTGCGGTCACGGGTCACGCCCGGCCGCTCTTCGACAATGGCCTCCCGACGTCCAAGAATACGGTTCAGCAACGTCGACTTACCGACGTTGGGACGCCCGACGATGACAACTTCGGGTAGATCATGGTCGACCCCCGATGCATTCAGATTGGTGGATGCTGTCATAGTCCGCACGCCTCTCGTAGAGCATGACCGTCGGTGGCTACTATCTCGACCGGCCGGGGCAATTCATCAGTGCTTGTACCGTCCAAAAAACGGTCGCCGGAAAGACACACGTCCGGCAACAAGTACCGGTGGCCCTCCGGCTCGCGATCCAGCGCCGCGGCGATGTCCTGGCCAACCAACAGCCCGGTCACGCCGATATTGCCGCCGAAGAACCTATTGGGAACCTCTACCAACCGGAGCCGACCCGATTCGAATGCCTCGGTTTTCTTCAGCAGCGGTTCGAGGACCTGTCGACCGTAAGTCCCGGTCACGATCCCGATCGGAGCGGACCGCGACGGTCGAAGCGAAACCGATTGGGTAGACACCCCGGCCCCGTTGCCTGTCACGCCGTTATCTGTCGCACCGTTGTCCGTTTCAGCGTTACCCGTCGTGCCACATCCGGCGACTGGTCCAACGACTCCCGCCATTCGACCATCGACTTTGGAGGTGTCGTCATGGCGAGGAGCCCGGTATCCGGCGGCCGGCGCCCCGTCAACCCAGGCGAAGAATCCGTTGGCCGTACCGACCGCGTCGGCCTTTGTCCCTGAGAATTCCAACTCGAAGTTGCGGGCCATGCCCACCCCATCTTCGTGCATGTCGAAGTCGCCGTAGACCTCAGCTGCGGGAAACGGCCGCTCGGCCAGCAGATAATACTCGTCGGCCAGGTACACCAGAGGGCGACCGAACAACGAGTTGAACACGTCCTGCCACCCCTCGACGAGGTCGACGACGTCCGAGGCTTCAGCCTGGGTGTGGGGGCGCATGTCAGCCTCATCGGAATGGTCTGACACGCCCAGAGGCACAACGGCGACCGACTCAAGTTCAGAGAACTCGTCGCAGATGCCGAGCATCGTCTCGGCAAGGACGTCGCCATCGTTCACACCCGGGCAGACAACGATCTGGCCGTGCACTTCGATACCTTCATCCAATAGTGCTCGAAGCCAACGAAGGCTGGTTGCACCTCTGCGGTTGCGGAGCAGCGCGCTGCGATCCACGCCGTTGGTGGCATGAATACTGACGTACAGCGGCGACAGTCGTTCGGTGATGATGCGCTCAAGATCGGCTTCGGTGAAGCGGGTCAACGTGGTGAAATTGCCGTACAAGAACGACAGTCTGTAGTCATCGTCTTTGAGGTACAGGCTCTTACGCATTCCCGGTGGAAGCTGATAGATAAAGCAAAAGCTGCAGTGGTTGTCGCAGGTTCGAACCTGATCAAACAACGCGCTCTGCACCTCAATGCCGAGCGGCTCGCCATCGGCCTTTTCGATGTTCATGGATCGAACCACGCCCCCACGGTCGAGGTCGAGGTCGACCGTCGGCCCGTCGATGAGCAGCTGGTATTGGATGACGTCGCGAGGCATCTCCCCGTTGATGGCAACCAGTCCGTCACCGGCGAGAACACCGGCAGAGTCAGCCGGTGAGCCAGGTGAAACCGAAAGAACTTGAGGAATGGCCACTCACCAAGGATACTGGCGGTGACAGGCGCCTCAGCCGCCCCTTTGAGCCCGAGGCATCGCTGGGCATCGACCTATGCTGAGTCCATGGTCGACAAAGTCGTGCTCTGTGCGCCTCGTGGATTCTGTGCCGGTGTGGAGATGGCCATTAAGGCTCTCGCCTGGATGGTCCGTGCATTCGAACCACCCGTCTACTGCTACCACGAGATAGTCCACAACAAGCTGGTGGTTGACCGCTTCAGAGAGCGAGGCGTCGTCTTCGTCGATGACGTTGCCGAGGTTCCACCCGGGAAACCAATCATGTTGTCGGCCCACGGCTCCGCCCCCGAGGTTGTCGTCGCCGCCCGCGAGCGAGGCAGCTACGTTGTCGACGCCGTATGCCCGCTGGTCACCAAGGTCCATCACGAAGTCAAAGTGCGGGCCGGCAAGGGCTACCAGATTGTCTACATCGGCCACGAGGGCCACGAAGAAGCGGTCGGCACCATGGCAGTGGCGCCGGATTCGATCCACCGGGTGGAGACCGTGGCCGACGTGCAACAGCTGCCTTCGTTCACCGAACCGACCGCCTTGTTGGCGCAAACAACGCTGAGTCACCGCGACTGGGCTGATGTCGCCGACGCCGCCGCCGACCGGTTTCCGGACTTGTTCACCCCCGGACGCTCCGATCTTTGTTTCGCCACCACCAATCGTCAGTCAGCCCTGATGAGTGTCGCCGATCGATGCGATGCCTTCGTCGTCATCGGTTCGTCGAACAGCTCGAACACCAACGCACTGGCCAAGCTGGCGGCTGAAGCCGGCTGCGAGCGGGTCTTCCGAGTCAACGGCCCTGACGAACTCCCCAACGACCTAGCGGGAACCGTCGGGGTGACGGCCGGAGCGTCCGCTCCCGAGGATGTTGTTCAGGCAGTCATCGCGTTTCTCGACCCCGCCAACGGGGTCGATGAAGTATCGATCACCGACGAAGACGAGTACTTCCCTCCGCCTCGAAATCTACGAGAATTACTGGCCGGCATCGGGGCAATTGCAACGCTAGGCCTCGGAGGCCCGGTCGGCGATCACCCTGATCTAAAAGATCGAACGATCGGGGCTTCAGAAGTTCTGACCGCCCTGTAGGACGCCCTACAGGCCGTTGGATACACCGGCTTCGACCTGCGCCTGATCGAACAACTCCTGCAGCGACTGCCGGAGATCTTCATTGACCTGGCGCACCGTCGATCGTCGCACCCGAGACGATTCCGGGTCCACCGGCGGGTGAATCGGCGGGCCGATGACCATGGCAATCCGACGGGGTCGAGCCCAGCGACGGCCAACGGGCATCGCCCGTTCCGCACCGCCGATCCCGACCGGAACGATTGGAACGTTGGCCCGACAGGCCAAGAACGCAGCGCCCTGGCGTAGCTCGTCGATAACCGGGCCGCTTTGCCTCGTACCTTCCGGGAAAATGACCAACGGCTCGCCACCGGCCAGGATGGATTCCGCCGCCCGGAGCGCAGCCCGGTCGGTAGCAGACCGCTCAACGGAAAAGCCGCCCATAGCGGTGAGGAACGGTCCTAGAACGGGAATGGAGAAGTAGCTCTCAGCCCCCATGTACCTCAGCACCCGAGACGTGGTCGCCGACGCCAATGGAGTGTCCAGGATCGAGCGATGCGCTCCCAGTGCCAACACGAACGCTCCGGAGGTCGGGATGTGCTGTCCTCCCGACACCGACAACCGAAACCAGACTTTCAGTACTGCGAATAAGGCAAGGCGCAGCGTGCGAAACACCTGACGGGCGGCGACTCCCATGTGGCTGGAGGATGCAGCCACTGCGTCACTCATCGGACGGAAGGGTTGCCTTCGTCGGATCGCCCGGGGACCAACGTGACGAGGTGCGTTACTACTTCGTCGATCGTCATGTCGCTGGTGTCAACGATTATGGCGTCATCGGTTTGCCGGAGTGGGTCGTTCTGTCGCTGTGAGTCGTAGGCATCGCGCCGGGCAAGATCTCTTGCCACGGACTCCTCGCTCACCTCGGCAGACTCCATTGCCCGTCGTCGGGCCCGCACTTCCGCACTTGCAGTCAGGTACACCTTCAAGTCGGCGTCTGGATACACCACCGACCCGATATCTCGACCTTCCAGCACTCCCCCGCCTCGCCGCCGTGTCCACTCTCGTTGCCTCGATACCAGTTCGCGTCGAACACGTTGGTTGTTGGCAACTTCGGACACGCATCGGGAGACTTCGGAACTTCGAATCTCGGTGGTGGCATTGACGCTGTCGACAAGAATGGTGCCGTCGGGCTCCATTTCGATCTTCAGCGCCTCAGCGAGTTCAGCTACTGCCTCAAGATTGTCCGGCTCCACGCCGCGGGCCAACACTGCGAACGTCACCGCTCGGTACATTGCGCCCGTGTCGAGGTAGTCAAGCTCGAGCGCGTCGGCCAGGCGCCGGGCCACGGTCGACTTTCCCGAACCGGCAGGGCCATCGATGGCCACAACGAGTAGTGCGCCACCGTCAGCCATTGCCGTCCTCAACGCTCGCTTCTCGTGTGCTTGGATCGACGGCCTTGATTTCGCTGTACCCCTGGACCATAGGGTTGTAGTGGCGAGCCATCAGCCCACCCATCAAACGTTCGGACTTGGCGGCGTCAACGACGAGAGAGACGATTCCCTCGCGCCCCTCACCGGAGTGAGAAATCCCGAGATCCAAGATATTCACATCGAGTTCGGCCGCCAGGGTGGTGATGGCCGCCAACTCGCCTGGGCGGTCTGGTATGGGAACCGCAATCTCAGTTACCTGATCCACGGTGCCGTAACCCACCGGCAAGTTCAGCCGAGCCGTCCTTGCCCTGTCGAGCATTTGGAAGAGAGCCACCTTGTCTTGGCGATCAACCATATCCCTGATGCTCTCAAGCCGATTGACGAGATCATCGAGCGCACCAACGATGGCCGGACTGTTGGCCACACAAATGTCGGGCCAGATAGCGGCTCGCCCGGCGGAGATCCGCGTCATGTCCCTGAACCCTCCGGCGGCCAGCCGCAAGAGGGCACGGTGTTCGACGGCTCCTCCGTCGGCCAAATTCATGAGGGCGGCGGCAGTCAGGTGGGGAACGTGGCTGACTTGAGCAACCAACGCATCATGGGTCTCGGCCGGGAGAGTCATTACCTCGGCCCCGAATCGGCGTATCACGCTCCGCACTCTGGCGAAGATCCGCTCGTCGGTATCTTCGCTCGGGGTCAGGACCCAGATCGCCCCTTCGAACAGGTCGGCCCGAGCCCCCGCTAAACCATCTTGCTCCGAGCCTGCCATCGGGTGTCCGCCGACGAATCGAGGGTCGCGGACGGCAGCGCAGATCTCAGCCTTGGTTGATCCAACATCGGTGACCATCCCGGCCGTCTTTTCCAACGCCATCTTGGTCGCCTCGGGAATCGAACTCACCGGCGTGGCGACCACGGTCAGGTCGGCCCCGTGATCGAACCCGGCGTCATCGGCGATGGCGAGTTCGACCGATCGCATCGCTGATGCCTGGTCGACATCGGAGATCGCTACCCGCCAGCCCTGAGATCGAAGAGCTAGTGCGATAGAGCCACCGATCAGGCCAGCCCCAATCACGTTCGCCCGCTGCCCAGACTCAGGGGCCCCCAAAGGACCGCTGTCAGTCACGAGGTGGGTCCTCGGCAAGGTCAGGCCGAAGTACTGATGCTCCACGCAGGAAGATGTGGTTCAGATCCTTCCTTGCACTTGTCGTCTCGACATGGGCCAGCAAACGAATGCAGTTGCCCAATGCCCCTTCGACCGGCATTTCTCCGACGCACAGAAGAGGAACATCTGCAATGTCGATGCTCCCTCGCAGACCGGTGGCGGGCGCCATGCTGATCAGATCACCGGTGGCCGAGAACAAGATTGAAATCAGAGAGTCGACAGAGAGCCCGTTCTTCTCCAACAGCACCGACACCAACTCGACGGTCCGCGCCGACACCTCCTCTGGGGTATCAACGTCCACCGTCGTTGCGCCGCGTATCGCTCTAACTGCCATTGGACAGGCAATCTATCGGAACTGAGCCGCTATCGGGCTATCAGAACCGGGCGAGCTCACGGTCGATCCGACAACTGAAGTCAAGCGGTGGCTCGCTGGAGATCGATCACTTCGCTCATCGATAGTTGGCGCCATTGACCGGGCTTGATTGTCCGGTCGGCAATCGGGCCGATCCTCACTCGGACCAAGCGTTTCACCGGGAAGCCGACGGCGTCGCACATCCGCCTAACCTGCCGGTTGCGCCCCTCATGGATGGTGATGCGAAGCAGGCCCTGACCGGGACTGGAGGCTTTGGCTGGGGCCGTCAGGCCGTCGTCCAACTCGACACCTTCTCGCAGTTGGCGCAATGCGGCTCGACCGGGGGTGCCCGAAACGTGAGCCAGATACTCTTTTTCGACACCAAAGCTTGGGTGGGTAAGCCGGTTGGCCATTTCACCGTCGTTGGTCATCAACAGGAGACCTTCGGTGTCCATGTCAAGCCTGCCGACCGGAAAAACCCTGGGGGACGTGGGCACCAGTTCGACCACGGTGGGGCGCCCTTGAGGGTCCGACGCTGTCGTCACCACGTCGGACGGCTTGTTGAGTAAGTAGGTAATCGCGTCAGGCAACATGGAGATGACGGCTCCGTCGACCCTAAGCTCATCACCGGGCGACAGTCGGGCTCCCAGCTGCGCCACCGTGCCGTTGATGGCCACTCGCTGATCACGAACGAGTTCTTCGCAGGCTCGGCGACTGCCGAACCCGGCTCGCGCCAGGATCTTCTGAACCCGCTCGCCTTCCTCGGTGTCGCTGTTGTTCACCACCAACTCTGAAACCGCCTATCCGGCCTTAGGCCGTTGAGTCTTCGTCGGCGATGTCTTGGTCAGCAGCACCTCGACCAGCAGAGTCTTGATCAGCAGAGTTTTCGGCTGCAGCTGGCGGCTCACCAAGGTTCGCATCATCTGCGTCTACTTCCACATCGACTGCGCCAGAGTCAGTTTCGAGAGAGTCGGTTTCGACAGAGTCATCGATACGAAGCGTGTTTTCGAGCGCCTCCAGCACCTCGGCTGACGGCACAAACTCGCCAAGCGCCGGGAGCTGGTCGATGCTGGCCAGACCCAATCGTTCAAGAAAGAATGGCGTGGTGCCAAATAGCACCGCTTGACCAGGGCCACTGTCGCGGTCCACCTCGATGACATAGCCCCGTTGCTCCAGGGTTCGAAGAACACCATCGACGTTGACGCCGCGAATGGCCGCAATCTGGCTGCGGGAGATCGGCTGTTTGTAGGCCACGATGGCCAGCGTCTCTAGGGCGGCGCTCGAAATACGGTTCGGCATTCCTTCCAGTGCGTAGCGCTCTACGTAGGCGTACAGCTCCGGATGGGTCTGGTACCGCCAGCCACCGGCTACATACACCAGTTGGAAACCACGCTGCTGTTCTTCGTATTCAGCGGCAAGGGCCTGGCAGAGTGCTGCGACCTCGTCAACCGGCAACTCGACTACTTGGGCCAACACCGCTTCAGGAAGCGGTTCGGATGCCACCAAGACCATGGCCTCGATCGCTCGACGAGCTTCGGTGTGCAGTGCGGAAGGAGTCACGACGAATCAGCCGTCGTAAGCGTCGGCGCCGGAAACAACCAATTCGACTACCGACTGCTCGTCTCTATCCGCCTCAGCCAGCCAGGAAACGGTGAGTTCACCGAAGCAGTGCGGTTGCTCCATGTCAACCATTCCCTGTTTGTACAGCTCCAGCACGGCGAGGAAGACTACAACGACCTCGATCCGCTCGGTCATTCCTTCGGTCAGCTGCCTGAAGCTTCTTGGTCCACTCCGCGGAAGATCGTAGATCAGCGTCTCGATGGCCTCGTTCACGCTGGCCTTGGGTATCGAGACGTGATCCAACGTCAGCGAAGGCTCCGGCTTTTCGGAAACCATTCGCAGGAAGGCCCGACGCAGCTTTTGCGGTGTCATCGCTGCCAGCGGATCGGGGGTGAGCGCCAAGAACGGGTCTTCAAGACCGAACTGTCGCGCCACTGTCTCTTCCATCAGTTCCATGTGATGACGCAGAACCGACGATGCATCCTTGAAGGTCTTGCACTCAAGGAGTCGGGCTAACAGCAGATCGCGCTCTTCCCACAGCATCAGTTCTTCGTCGAGGTCAAAATCGTCCTCGACCGGCAGTAAGCGTCGACACTTCAGTTCCACCAGGGTTGCCGCTATCAGCAGGAACTCGGTGGAGATGTCAAGGTCGTTTTCATCCATCCGCGATAGCTCGTCGAGATAGGCGTCGACGATCTTGGCCAGCTCGATCTCGTAGAGATCGACATCCTCTTTCAGGATCAGGTGCAACAGAAGATCGAAGGGACCCTCGAATACTTCGGTGCGAACGGTAAACGACATTGATGTCATTCTACCGCAGAAATCAGCGTCAACCCGGCGTCTTACCTCGTAGTCTTAGCCTCATGGCAACGGAAAACCAGTCCGGACCACGTGGTCGAGCCTTCTCCGGTATCCAACCGACGGGCACGATCCATCTCGGAAACTACCTGGGAGCGATCAAGAACTGGGTCGACTTTCAAGACACCACCGACGGCATCTACTGTGTCGTCGACCTGCATGCTTTCTCGGTGCCCCGCCAGCCCGGCGAGGTCGGCGCCGCCACCTTGGAAGCGGCCCGCGATCTGCTGGCAATCGGCATCGATCCGCAACGGTCCATTCTGTTCGTCCAATCCCATGTGCCCCAACACACTGAATTGGCGTGGTTCATGCAGTGTTCAGCCGCCTTTGGCGAGCTGCGTCGGATGACCCAGTTCAAAGACAAGAGCGAGAGCAACGACTTCGTATCCGCCGGCCTGTTCACCTACCCGGCGTTGCAGGCGGCCGACATTTTGCTGTACGACACCGACGTCGTCCCGGTCGGCGATGACCAACGCCAGCATGTGGAATTCACCCGGGACGTGGCCCAGCGGTTCAACGCGACGTACGGCGATGTGCTGGTCGTACCCGAGCATCACATCCCGCCGGCGGGCGCCCGGATAATGGATCTTCAGCGGCCCGACAACAAGATGTCCAAGTCAGCGGCTTCCGACTCGGGAACAATCTTGTTCACCGACTCCGAGAAGGATGTTTTGAAGAAGCTGAAGAAGGCAGTAACCGACAACGACGGCGACGTTCGATTCGATCCGGCGACAAAGCCGGGCGTGTCGAACCTGCTTAACATCTTGGCGGTAGCCAATGGCACCGACCCCGAAGCAGAAGCCGACGGCTATACCCAGTACGGACCGCTCAAGGCGGACGCCGCCGAGGCAGTGCTAGAAATCGTCAGGCCGATTCAGAAACGACGAAGCGAACTGGAAGACGGTGATGTTCGCACCATCTTGGCCGACGGTCGCGATAGAGCCCAGGCCAAGGCCACTGAGGTCATGGACCGGGTGCGCGGCGCCATCCAGCTTTTGTAACCCCTCGACCTCGGGCTACTAGTCGTCGTCACACTCTTTAAGAAGCACACCGACCGGTTCCGGCACGGTCCACGTCTCGCGGCGCTGATGATGCTCGGCCGCCCAGGTGTGAATCAGTCGCTGAGAGTCTGCCGCCCGCAACAGGTCAGCTCCGATCGTCGGATGCATTCGGTACTCGGCCAGTCGGCGACGGGCGCCAGATCGTTGTTGCCAGTCTTCAGCCTTGTCATCTGGCACCACGGCCCACAGAACGGTGGCGCCGGCACGAGCGAATGTTCCCATGTCCGACACGATCTTCCCACAGTCGTGCAGTAGGGCTGCTACGGCCGCGGCCCGGCGGAACTGTTCGGCATCGTCAAACCAGTCTGATGCCATGGCCGGCCCTTCGACTTCGCTCAGGCGCTGCGAAACGTCCCGGGCCACCGCTATGGCATGGCGTTGATCCTGCGGGCTCATTTGCTGCCATACCTGAACCTGGCCGGTATTGAGCAGATCAAGCGCCCACGTCTCGTCGGTCTCCGACGGTGGTCGGGAACTAAGCGAACCGACAAAGCGACGCACCAAGTGCGCCCCGGTCTTGAGGGTCCCGCCGATAGTTGGCGAGGCAGCCGACTCGGAGTCCGACTGTCCAACAGGCTTCACCGCCATTGCGCTAGCCGTACCCGGCCTTGGTGGTTAGGGCGAGAAGTCCGATAAGCGTCTTGGCGTCGGTGATTCGCCCTTCGAAACACATCTTGACCGCCTCTGACAACGGCATTGTGTGTATCGACATCGCCTCTTCTTCGGGGCCTTGCCGTTCAAGGGGCACGGGGCTCAATCCCGTGGCCAAGAAGATGTAGCCGTACTCGTCACAAAAGCCAGCCGAATGGTGCATGTTGACCAGCAGTTCAAGGTTGTCGGCCTCAAAGCCCACTTCCTCAGCCAGCTCTCTCGCCGCGGTCACGACTGGCGGTTCACCGTCGACGTCACGCTTTCCGGCAGGAATCTCCAGCATGTCGGCGTCTATCGACGCCCGATATTGCTGCACCAGCGTCACGTTCTCTCCGTCGAAGGGTATAACCGAGACCGCCCCGGGGTGTCGGACAACGTCGCGAGGGTGGTGGGTGCCTTCTCGGTCAGCAACAGTCAGCTGATGAAAGGCGACGACCGCTCCCTGATGAATCAGCTTCTGGTCGACGTAGTTGAAGTCGTCGGTTTCGATTCGCCCTTGCTGTTCGGCCAGTGCTGCGTGCAAAACGTCGAGGTCGGATCCAGTCATCGGCGCTCGATCATCACGATGTCACCGTGCTGTCGGCCACCACGGAGACGTCGGAGTTCACTTTGAATCGAGCGGGATCAAGCTCCTCGGCTCTGGCCAAGCAGGCGCCGACGAATGCGTCGAACAAAGGCGCAGGACGGTTCGGCCGGCTCTTGAGCTCCGGGTGAGCTTGAGTGCCGATCCAGAAGCGGTGGTCTTCCAGTTCGACGAATTCGACTAGCTGGCCGTCGGGCGATGTACCCGAGCAGCGCAGGCCGGAATCGTCGAACCGGGTGCGGAACCTCGGATTGAACTCGTAGCGGTGACGATGACGTTCGCTGATAACCGTCTCGCCGTAGATCTCGGCCACTTGGGAGCCCTCGTCGAGGCGAGCCACATAGGCGCCCAATCGCATGGAACCGCCCATGTCGGTGACTGTTCGCTGCGTTGCCATGAGATCAATCACGGGGTGAGGCGTGGTGAAATCCTGGCTATCAAACTCGCTGGAATGGGCGCCATCCAAGCCGAGAACGTTCCTGGCGTACTCGATGGCCATCACCTGCATACCCAGGCACAGCCCGAGGCAGGGAACACCATTCTCCCGGGCGAACCTGGCTGCCTCAATCTTGCCTTCGACGCCACGCTGGCCGAAGCCACCGGGCAGAACGACGCCATCGAGATGACCCAAGCTCTCACGGACCAACAAGCCTTCGACGTTGTCGGACAAGACCCATTCGATATTGAGGTCCACCTCGTGTTTGAAGGCGGCATGTCGTAAGGCTTCAGCGACCGACAAGTAGGCATCGGGCAGCGAAACATACTTGCCGACCACGCCAATTCGCAGGGGCTTCCATGCCCGCTCCACCCGACGCACCAGCTGCGTCCAGTCAGTGAGATCAGGCTCAGGGGCATCGATCCCCAGCAACTCGCACACCTGCCCGTCGAGGGCGGCGTCGTGCATCACCAGCGGGATCTCATAGAGGCTTGAGGCGTCGGGGGCGTTGACCACTGCTTCGACCGGGACGTCACACAGATTGGAGATTTTGTGTCGGAGGCCGTCCGAGATTCTGCGGTCAGACCGGCACACGATGATGTCCGGCTGGATCCCCCGGCTTCGAAGCTCGGTGACCGAGTGCTGGGTCGGCTTGGTCTTCTGCTCGCCTGCCGGTCCGATGTACGGGACAAGGGTGACGTGGACGTAGCAGACGTTTTGTCGGCCAACGTCAAGTCGGAACTGACGAACCGCTTCGAGGAAAGGAAGGATCTCGATGTCGCCAACCGTGCCGCCGACTTCCGTTATGACGACGTCGACGTCTTCGGTGGCGAGATCGGAGATACGTCGCTTGATTTCATCGGTGATGTGCGGGATCACCTGGACGGTCTTCCCCAGATAGTCACCCCGGCGTTCAGCAGCAATGACCGCGGAATAGATCGACCCCGTGGTGGCGTTGGACGCCTGCGTCAGGCTCTCATCGATGAATCGCTCATAGTGACCGAGATCGAGATCGGTTTCGCCACCGTCATCGGTGACATACACCTCACCATGCTCGAACGGGTTCATGGTTCCGGGGTCCACGTTGATGTAGGGGTCAAGCTTTTGCATTGTGACCCGCATACCCCGGCTTTTTAACAACCGGCCCAGCGAGGAAGCGGTCAAGCCTTTCCCCAACGAGCTCACCACGCCGCCCGTCACAAAGATGTGCTTCGTCATACTGCTCCTAGCTCCCGAACGACTGGCACTAAACCCAAGCTACCGCGGCGAGCGGCACGTCGGCGGACCCCCATGCGGAATTCACTGTTGCATTCCCCAGTAGAATTACCTGCAGTGAACTTCAACTCTCATGTCCTGGTCGCGCAACATGTCGAGACACGCAGCGGAGCAGCCGAAGACTTCGACTTCCTGGTCGGTTTGGGGTCTGCTTTGCCCGATCTGTCATCGATCGCTCGATGTCGATTGGTTTCCGAGCCGCGCCATCCATCAATTCGAAGGGGCGTTGCTCTTCACCACGCAACGGACCGGGCCTTTCACGATCACCAGTGGTTTCTCGACAGCCAGGGCGAGCTGCACGACAAGCTCACCGCGTCCGGATTGGGACGAGGGGCAGCACGTGCCTGCGCCCACGTAGGCATCGAGCTGCTACTCGACGGGTTCCTACTTCGGACCAGAACGGACCTCAGTTCACAAGTCGAATCGAGCTTCCGCCAAATTCCGTCAATGATGGAAACCCTGACGGAGCTGGCAGCGGTCGACAAGCAAGATCGGTGGCAGAGCTTCCTGGACCGTTCGGTCAACTGGCCCATACCTACTGCCAGCGATTACAAGCCTGATGAGGTTGCCGGTCGCCTTTACCGGATTCTCGAATCTCGCCGCCGCCTACGGTTCGATGAATCGATGATCGATTCGGTGGCCGACGTTCTCGCTGGTGCGATCGCTTCGCTGGAAGCGGGCGCCGAATCTCTACTCAGCGACGTCGTCGATGAGGTCGTCTCAGCGGGCGACCGCCAAAACGACGCTTCCGCCTAGCGGTCTCGCTGCGCCTGTTCCATCAGCTCTCGGGCATGGAGCTGTGCGGTGTCGGAGTCGGGCTGTCCGGACAACATCCGCGCCAACTCAGTCACTCTCGATTTGTCATCGAGTAGGCGAAGATTCGACACCGTGGCGTCTTCGCCTTGCTGTTTTTCGACGGTGATGTGGGCGTCGGCGAATGCCGCCACCTGCGGAAGGTGGGTGACGACCAGCACTTGGTGGCGGTCGCCGAGGGCGCTAAGTGCTTTGCCGACGGCCGATCCGGCCTGCCCGCCGATGCCGGCGTCGACCTCGTCGAAGATCAAAACAGGCGGTGCCTCGGATAGCACACTTCGCAACGCCAGCATGGCCCTGGCTAATTCACCTCCACTGGCAACTTTCGACAGTGGCTGCAGGGGCGAGCCCGGGTTTGCCGCCAACTGAAAGGAGACCATCGAGCCGTCGTCGCCCTCGACCTCCACTCCGACCTGGGCTCTAGCCATAGCCAGCGCAGGCAGGTGGCTTTCGATAGCGGCGGCAAGGTCGGGGGCGGCTTTAGCTCGCGCGGCCCGGACAACCTCTTGGGCTCGTTCAAGCCGCTCAACCGCTTGACGACGTCGATCGTCCAATCCGGCTGCGACGACGTCATAGTCTTCTAGTTCTTTGAGGCGCATCAAGAGGCGGTCGCGTTCGGCGATCACTTCACCCAGCGTGTCTCCGTACTTCCTGCGCAGGTCGCGCAAGTCCTTGCGCCGGCTTTGAATTAGCTCGAGAGCCTCAGGGTCGGGATCGATACCATCGCCCACCCTTCGCAGCGCCGCGGTGATGTCATCAAGGTTGGCAACCAGATCAGTGAGCCGCTGAGCCTCTTCGGCGAACGGTGGTTCGCCCTGCAGCCGCGCCACCGCCTTGGCCAACACGTCTCGGACGCCATCGTCGTCTTGGAATAGTGCGACCGTGAAATCCGCCGTCTCTTGGTAGGCAACGGCGTTGGCCAAGAGTTCGGTATCGGTCTTTAGCTTCTCGTCCTCAAGCGGGTCGGACAGCTCGGCTGCTTCCAATTCGTTGGCTTGGTAGCGGATTAAGTCGAGTTCGCGAGCACGGTCGCGAGGGTCGCCACCAATCTCGCTCAGCTGTTTGTCGATAGCCGCCAACTCGGCCTTCGCTTCTTCGAGATCGCCAAGATCGACTGATCCGAAAATATCAAGCGCGCTTCGCTGGGCGTCCACCGACAGCAATGACTGGTGGGTGTGCTGACCGTGAAGATCAACCAGCTTCGCCCCCAGCTCGGCCAAGTTGGCTGCCGTGGCTGGACGGCCGTTGATGTAGCCCTTGGACCTCCCGGCGGCCTGCACGACGCGAGTAAGAATGTACTCCTCCCCGTCGTATTCGAAGCGACCATCGATAGTGGCTTCATCAGCTTCGGGCCGCACCATGCCAGGGTCAGCCCGACCGCCAACGAGAAGATTTATAGCGTCGACCAGCAACGTCTTGCCGGCGCCGGTCTCGCCCGTAAGGGCGATCATTCCTTCCGGCAACTCAAGGTTGGCCGAGTCGATCACTCCAAGGTTTGTGACCGTTAGTTCAATGATCATGTCGATCCACCAAGTGAAACTTCTCTTTCAGGACCCGATGAAAGTCTCGCTGCTCCGAGACCAGCAGCTTGGCCGGCTGTTTGGCCGCACGGCACACCACTGTGTCGCCAGGCTGCAAGTCGAGCATTGACCGGCCATCGAGCGAGAGCACTGCTCCCCTATGCCCCATGACGGTCAATCCCACGTCAGTTGTAGGGGCAAGAACCATCGATCGGTTGAAAACCATATGTGCGGCGACCGGAGTCACAATCAAGGCTTCGAAATCAGGCTCCACTATAGGACCCCCCGCTGACAGCGAATAAGCCGTGCTTCCAGTTGGAGTAGCAACAATGAGCCCGTCGGCCAGATAGCTGTGAAATGCCTTGCCGTCGATCGAGGTGAGCAATTCGACAGCCCGCCCGCTCTCGGCCCTGAGAATAACGGCCTCATTGAGGGCGCGCCCCAGCGGTTCCTCATCACCCGACTCGGTGACACGGAAGACCTCGACCATCATTCGAGACTCCTCGGTCAACCGACCGGCCAGCCAGGAGTCGAGGCTTTCGATCAGTTGTGCTGGCTCAATTTCGGTCAGGTAGCCGAGGTGTCCACCGTTGACACCGAGGATGGGAACGCCGCTGGCGCCGACAAGCTCGACTGAGCGCAACATCGTTCCATCGCCGCCCAGGCTAAGGCAAAGGTCCAGACCGTCACCGAAACCGGCGTCATCTACGCCCAGATCGGGACGTCCTATCAACTCAGCGTCCTCATGCGGAAGCTGCGCACCTACTCGATCTCCGCACCAGGCGATTGCCTCGCGGGCCAGCGTCCACACATCCGACCGATGCTGATGAACCACGATTCCAAGCTGTCGCCAGTTATCCATTTGTCAACGCTCTGCCGTTTGGTCGGACGTCGGTTCCATCGCCGCTAGCACGGCACGTTCGATTGCAGTCTCACGATCAGGAATCGTAGAAGCATTTCGGCTCAGAAGGGTCATGAACTCGACGTTTCCCTTTGTTCCCCGGGTCGAGCAATGGATAAGACCGGCGGCTACCAGGCCGTTGATCTGTCCGACTTCGAGCACTTCGCCGAGAGTCCTGGCCCAAATCGCTGGGTCGGTTATCACGCCCCTGCCCCGCGACGCCTCCTGCCTGCCGGCCTCGAATTGGGGTTTGACAAGAGCAAGTAGTTGACCGTGGTCGACTAACAACGGGGCGACGGCCGGCAGCACATGTCGCAGAGAAATAAAGGAAACGTCGATGACCGCCATATGTAGGTTTCCCACCTCGGGATGCGTGTCGCTCAGCCGACGGATGTCAGTTTGCTCAAGCACGGTGACTCGGGAGTCGCCTCGGAGACGCTCGTGGAGTTGATGGGTACCGACATCGATGGCTACAACGTGAGCAGCACCTCGCTGCAGGAGACAGTCGGTAAAACCACCGGTTGAGGAACCTACGTCGACACAACGCTGATCTCGGGGGTCGACGGAGAATGCGTCCAGGGCCTCGGCCAGCTTGTAGCCCGATCGGCTCACGTAGGTCGGCCCCATCGACTGGATTCGAATCTGGTCACCGGGCGCAACCATCGCCGCTGGCTTGGCAGCAAACGATCCATTCACCAGAACGCCCTTGGCATCAATCAGACGTCGGGCTGCCTGACGCGATTCAGCAAGTCCCCTTCGGACAATCTCCTGATCGAGGCGGCGTCTACTCACCGCAGCGACTACGACCCACCGGCGCTCTTCTTGGGCGTCGACTTCTTCTTAGCGCCAGCCTTCTTCGCGCTCGACTTCTTAGTAGCCGTCTTCTTAGCGCCAGCCTTCTTCGCGCTCGACTTCTTAGCGCTCGACTTCTTAGTAGCCGCCTTCTTAGCGCTCGACTTCTTAGCGCTCGACTTCTTAGCGCTCGACTTCTTAGTAGCCGCCTTCTTGGCGCCAGCCTTCTTGGCGCCAGCCTTCTTGGCGCCAGCCTTCTTTGCGCTCGACTTCTTTTCTGCGGCGGCGCTCACCGTTTCAACCTCCGGCTCGGTGTCAGGCTCCGTGACCGGCGCCAGCGAATCGACAACTTGCCTCATCGACTGTTCTGCTGAATCCAATATCGCTCCCGCACCTGGAACTGTGTCACGCACCATCGAGGAAACACCGTCCATAAGTCCGGCCACAGCGTCAGCTACATCGTGCACGGCCGATGCCGACTCTGCTCTCAGCCTCAACGCGACCTGCTCGACGTGCTCAGCCACACCCATTGGATCCGGCACTCGATCACCGATTCCCTTGTCGAAGCCTCCTCGCTCCAGAACGGAGCGGACGTCGCGATTGAATCGCTCTGTGGCGTCTTCCATCGCGTTGCGCAACTCGCGGAGACCCTGTTGTAGTGCGTCGGCTGGATCAGAATTCCTGCTCATCTAAAGAATCCTAGTTGCCTGCAGCGCTAGAAGGCTCTGTCCACCAGGTCCCACAGATTGTCAGCCACTACCGCAGGCACAGGATCGGTCGGGAGATCAGAGGCCTGAGTCACTCCACTGAGGACGAGTCCAAAGGCCCCTCCGAGGGCGGCAGCGAACAGACCATCGGTGTCGGGACGGTCACCTACCATCAAATACCGCATCGAATCGTCTGCGGAAGTGCTCGCTGCAGGGGCTGTCATTCGGTCGGTGCCTCCGTCTGCCAGCTGACCAGTGATGTGATGCACTAGTCGAGCCTGAGCGTCATGAGGTTTGCCGGCGATTGTCGGGGCGACTCCGCTTGCGGTCTGAACTGCTGCAACCACTGCGCCAGCACCGGGAAGGAGTCCACGTTCGCTCGGGTAGCTGGAGTCGGCATTAGTTGCGATAAACGTTGCCCCCGACCTGATCGCCAGCACAGCGGCCGACAACCGCTCGTAGGAGAGATTCCAGTCCAGCCCCACAACGACGATGTCCACACCGTCGCGTTCGGTCTCTGCCGCGTCTACCAGTTCAACCTCGCGTTTCTCCAGAGCCTCGACGACGCCCGGCCCGCCGAGAACAAAGACTCGCGCTCCAGGTGGCACAAGCGACGCGGCAGCTGCCGCCGACGAAATGACCATGCCTTTAGCGGAGATGCCGAACACTGCGAGCTTGTCTTCAAGCTCAGAAATCCGACTGAAGGAGTTGTTGGTGACGAACAACGTCGTTCGCCCGGCGGTTTGGAGACGCTCAATGGCGGCAGCCGAACCGGCGATCGGGTCCGTACCTGTCCAGACGACTCCGTCCAGATCAAGGATCCACGGAACCGAAGCATCGATATGCATCGCGTATCTGCGTGTTTGTCGTTCGACTACATACCGAATTAGCGGCAGGCCAGGATCGTCAGGTGCACGAAGCGGTGTAAATCGCGTCGATCGAGGCGCCGATGGTCTCGTTGAACTCATCATCGCTCTGCTGGGCACTAAGCCCCTCAGCCAGCGCACGGGAGAAGCTGGCAATCATGCCGTTGTTCTCGAAGAGACGACGGTTGGCCTCGTCTCGGGAATAGCCCCCAGAGAGTGCAACTACTCTGAGGATTCGTTCGTGACCGATCAGGTCTTGGTAGAAATTTGCTTCAACCGGCAGGGTCAACTTCAACATGACCTCTTGGCCAGCTTCGAGTCCGTCAGCGTGTTCGATTAACGCCGCACGTAACAGCTCCTCGGCCTCGGCTTTGCTGGGGCTGTGAATGTCAACCTCAGGTTCGATGATCGGAACCAACCCGGCTTCCACTATCTGGTGGCCAATGGCGAATTGCTGGTCAACGACCGCTTTGACACCAGCCGGATCGGCAGTTTTGATCACCGATCGCATCTTGGTGCCGAAGACACCCTTGTCTCGGGCGCGGGCCAACAGATCATCGAGACCGGGGATCGGCTTCATTACCTGGGCACCGTCAGATTCGTCGGCCAAACCTTTGTCGACCTTCAGGAACGGAACAACTTGACGCTCGTTCCAGAGGTATGAGGCCGTTCCTTGACCCTCTACGTCACGGTCCATTGTCTGCTCAAAAAGGATGGCGCCTAGTACTTTGTCGCCGGTGAACGCCGGGCTTGTCATTATCCGAGACCGCATCTGGTGAATGAGATCGAACATTTGAGTCTCGCCCTCGTACTCAGACTCCTCAACGCCATATTGCAAGAGGGCTTTCGGCGTGCTGCCGCCGCTTTGGTCAAGTGCAGCGATAAATCCTGCTGCGGCGGAAACCTTCTCGCGCTGTGCCTGGCTCATAACTCTCACCTTGTCTGTCAGTCGGCTCCGTGCGCTCTGGCATCCGGAAGCCGGTCTCGTTGCGAATGTGTGTGGGTAGACAGCCTCCGGCCGCGCCGCTGCGGCGATTCAGGCTGTTTTCAACGCACCTGATCTTAGCGTCCATACGGTCGCTTACCGGCCATTGCCATCTTTGGATCGGGCCGCCCTAAGTCAGCGCCGAGGATGCCCGTCAGACCAGTGTCAGAGCGCAGCCAGCCGCTCGGCGGCGTCACCGAATTCGGCGTCGGCCTGAACGATCTGGCTGAACAACCGGCTGGCGTGAGAGCGGTCACCGATCCGTTCGTACAAATCGCCGAGCGCGTACCAGCGTCGCAAGTGATGTAGGGCCGGTCGGCCCTTTACCTTCGGCGCTTTCTCCAGCGTTCGAATGGCATCCGTCAGCCGGCCTCTATCGGCCAAGCTCCCAGCAAATACGATTCGGCCCTCCTCGATGAGGGCAGGTTCCGGTGACTCCGAGCCCAGTTCCTTCCAGAGACGTTCGACCTCGGCCCATTCTTCCAGCGCTCGTGCGCAGTCGGCTCTAACAGGATGCTGTTCCACCGAGCCGGTGAGCTCGTGGAAGCGTCGTAGGTCAGCAGCGGCCTTCACCCACTTTTCTTGGCGGTACCGTGCGAGACCGAGCAGCTCCAGTACTTCGGCGATGTCGGGCGCCAGCTTGTCTATCGACAGCAGCAGCCTCTCGGCGTCTCGAAATCGCTCGGCCGAGAACGCATTGGCGGCTTCGGCCAGGCGATCGGTCAACTTGGCCTTAGTCGAGCCGGCTACTGACCCGAACTCCACCCCTGATACATCCACGCTTGGACGCTTGCGTCGCTTCGACTTCGGTGGCTTCGAACGTTTGGAGCGTGTGCCGTCATCCACCCGCTCGATCCGATAACGGGGTTGTTCTTTGTCCTTGCGAGGCCCAACTCCGTCGTCGCGTCTTGCTGAGGAGTCCGACCTGTCTGACGATGATGTGCCTCGAGGCCGTGAGTCAGCCATATTCCTTGATCCTATGCGTCATCTGTAGCGACGAAAAGGGCCGCCACATTACGTGGGGGCCCTTTTCTTTAGAAACCGGCGGCGTCCTACTCTCCCAGGCCGTCTCCGACCAAGTACCATCGGCGCAGGAGGACTTAACTTCCGTGTTCGGGATGGGAACGGGTGTATCCCCTCCGCAATCGCCACCGAGACT
>CALJMD010000082.1 GCA_937981915.1 uncultured Acidimicrobiales bacterium | reverse complement strand
ACCACGGCCGGCGCCGACAGTGGCGGCACGATGGTGGTTGGCGACGACGGTGCGGTGGTCACTACCGCCCCGGTTGCAGGCGACGAGACAGCGGCGCCGCTTTCGGACCCCAACAGCTTTACCCGACAGGCCCTCGTGCCGGCAGCCGGGTTCCCCGGCTATCAAGTTCTCGACGGCGGGGCCACCGCCAATGCTGAAGCCTGCAATCAGACTCAGGCTGTCATCGTCGCCCACCCGCCAACCGAGTTCGCTGCCGACGACATCAACGGCGGTCACAACCTCAACCAGCTGGTGGCCCGGTACGCGAGCGCCGAGGCGGCCAGCGCGGCGTTCACCTACCTCGAAGGCCTAGTGGCGGCCTGCGACGGGCAGTTCGCCAGCTCGAACGTCACCGACGATTCGGAGGTCTTCGCCGAACCTCTTCCCCCGATCGACGTGGACGGTGCCGACCAGGTCACGGGAGCGTTGTACACCGTCGTTGACCGCGACCGCACAATCTTCCTCGACCTCTACGGCGCTTTGGTCGGTGACACGTTGGTGGCCGCCCGGTCCACTGACCCTGACTCGGCGGAGACACTCCTACGGGCCCTTGTCGACCGGGTTCGCGGAACCGGGTGGGACGGAACAATTCAACCGGCCGGCGTGATGGAACCCGGTCCCGGATTCTCGTCGCCCGACTTCTGGTCGCTTCCCGACGAGGGACCCATGCTGGTTCTTGAGGACGTAGCTAACCCGACAACCGGATCGTGGCTGACCGGTTTGGACGACACCCGAGCCGACCAGTTCGCCAGCAACGCCTGCGTCGCCATGTACCTGTTCGACGAGTCGTCTCCGGTGGCCAACACCATCCGAACAACTGTCAACGCTTTCGACGGGTCGTCACTGGATGACGCGGCAGCCGCCGACGGCTTCAGCGCTGCGCTGGGCGTCTACTGCCCGACGTTGGCCGACAAATTTGCCGAAGCCGAGTAACCCACCGGCTCGTCGCTGGTTGTCACGTATTGGTTGGCTATTCGTTGGCCACTATGAGATCGAAGTCGTCTGCGGGCACGATCGACCCGAAGTACAGCTCTTCGGCTGAGGCCCACCGCCCGGTCCAGTCGGACTCGTAGTCGACGCCTTCGCGTCTTTGTAATCGCCGGCGGCGGCTCGCTTCTGGTGCCTGTATCAGAACCCGGATGTCGACGAGGTCGGTCAGTTCCGGTCGAGCGCTGTAGGCACCATCAATCAGTACAACTGTGTCGCCGGCCACCGTCACCGACCGCAACTCTCCAGCGAGCGGGGCGTCATCGCTATCCCAGTCGTCACTGTTCCAGTCGAAGGCCCGCCAGCTCGCCGAGCCCGTCTCCCTCAATGCCGTCAGCACTTCTCGCTGCCGACGCCAATCGATCCCACCGGCCACCTTCTGCTCGGCGGTTCGCTCATCCCAGGTGGCGGCCGAACCTCCGGCGTAGAACTCGTCACCGTCGATCACGACGATCGTCGGGACCGGCCGTTGACCTACCGTCGACGTCAACAGCGCAGCGGCTTCCGCCACCACCGTCGACTTGCCCGAACCGCTGCGCCCGTCGACTGCGACCACCAACAACGAACCTTGGGCGGCGACCTGGTGTGCCACCCAAATCGCCTCGACGTGAGCGGCCAGCACCCGGCCACAGTGGGCAATAGTCACGACCGTTGATGGTAGGCCAACCAGAAAATTCTGTCAGCCGGGAACTTTTGACCCGGATTGGTGTCAAACCATGTACAGCGCAAACAACAGGCAACACCTGTAGCGCACAGCATGGTTGGGTAAGCGGTTGGGCAAACAGCAGTCGGGTCGGGTCGAGGTCGCCATCGGAGGGAAGGCGCTCCTCGCCCGGCCCGATCTGTTCGTCGGCTCCTTGAGAGTCTTCGGAGTCTTCGCTTCCTTCGGGTTCTCGACGCCTACTGCTCTGGCCGTAACTCCGGATAGACGGGGTCCCACCAGATCGACTCGACTCGAGCGGACAGCTCGGCCGTCGTTCGCTTGGGGGCAACACCATCTTTCACTGCGGCTAGGCCGACGGCGACGGCAATCGTTCGGCTAACGATGTGCAGGTCGGTCAAGTCGGGAAGCAGACCGCTGTCGGGGCCGACGCCGGAGACAGAGTGGCCACTGCCGCTGAAGCGGGCATTGGAATTAGCACTGAAACTAGCGTTGGCCACCGCCGCAGCCGCTGCCGCCAACATAGCGTCGGTGACTCTCGTGGCTTCCGAGGCAACGGCCCCTAGGCCCAGTCCAGGGAAGACGTAGACGTTGTTAGCCTGACTGATCTTGACTGAACGGCCGTCGATCTGAACATCGTCGAAGGGGCTGCCGGTAGCCACCAACGCTCGTCCCCGTGACCACGCCAGGATGTCCGCCGGGGTAGCTTCGACTCGACTGGTCGGGTTCGACAGGGGCATGACAACCGGCCGCTCCACCGACTCGGCCATCGCTGCGATGACCTCTTCGGTGAACAAACCCGGCTGACCCGAAACACCGATGATGACCCCCGGGCCGATAGCGCGCACGATGGTCGCCAGATCGGTCTCGCCCACGAGCGAAGGGTCAACGGAAGACCGGGCGAACGGCCGCTGATAGCCCTCCAGGTCAGTTCGGTCGGAGTGAAGAAGACCGTGCCGGTCGGTGAGGTATACCTGATGATCATCGGTGGAACCCGTGCCGCCACGACTGATGGTTGCGATCAACATGTCGGCTATTCCTGTTCCCGCCGAGCCGGCTCCGACAATGAGAATCGGGCACCCGTCGACCGGAGTGTCGGAGACCGACAACCCAGCGAGGATGGCGGCCAGGGCGACAGCCGCGGTGCCCTGGATGTCGTCGTTGAAGCTCAACAGCCGATCCCGATATCGTCCCAGCAACGGGGCGGCGTTGACACTGGCGAAGTCTTCCCATTGCAGGAGCACATCGGGGAATCGTCGCTGTAGCGCGACCACGAAGTCGTCGATGAAGCGGGCGTAGTCGTCGCCGGTTACCCGTTCGTGGTGCCATCCCAGATAGAGGGGATCGTCCAGCAGGTCCTGATTATCGGTTCCGACGTCGAGCAGGATGGGCAGTGTGGTCGAAGGGTCGATCCCGCCCACACCGGCGTAGAGAGACAGTTTCCCGATCGGGATGCCCATGCCGCCGAGGCCCTGGTCTCCGAGACCGAGGATGCGTTGACCGTCGGTGACCACCACCACTTTGACGTCTCGCTCAATGGACGCCAGCAGCTCGTCGAGCCGATCCCGGTCGGGGTAGGACAAGAACAGACCGTGCGGGCGGCGATAAATCTGTGAGAACTGCTGACAGGCAACTCCCACTGTCGGCGTGTACACGATCGGCATCAGTTCGCTCAAGTGAGCATTGAGAAAAGCGTAGAACAGCACTTCGTTGGTGTCCTGCAACGCCCGCAGGAAGATGTGTCGCTCGAGGTCGTCGTGCAGCCGGTTGAACTTTTCCTCGATGCGCGCCAGCTGCTGGTCGATGGTTTCGATCCGCGGTGGCAGGAGACCGTGAAGACCGAATACCGTTCGCTCGTCGAAGGTGAACGCAGTGCCTTTGCTGAGCGACGGCTCGTTGATGAGCACGTCCCCGCGAAGCGATGTCGTCACGGTTCGCGTCGTGGAGTTGGTTCGTACTTGGTTTGGTCCGCTTGTCACCGATTCAGCGTATTGGTGTAAACCTCGCCGAACCAGGCGTGTGTCGACACGTGAAGACGGCGGGCCTATGGTTTGACCCGTGACGGTGACGACCCTGATGGTGGCAGGCCTGTGTGTTTTCGTGTCGGCCGTGGTGGCGAAACGACTCTCGGGCCTGCCGGTTACCGCACCCATGTTGGCGGTTCTCGCCGGCCTGGCCGTGGGACCGTACGGACTGGACGTGGTCTCTGTCGAGCTAGGCAGCGAGCAGGTTGTGCTGCTGGCCGAGGCGACTCTGGCGTTGCTGTTATTCTCCGACGCCTGTGGAATCGACCTGGGAGGTGTCCGACGATTCGCTGCTCTTCCCACTCGACTGCTGTTGATCGGTCTGCCATTGTCGATCGTGTTTGGCACGGTGGTGACCGCAGTACTGCTGACCGATTTGACGCTGATAGAAGCAGCGTTGGTGGCCACCATGTTGACGCCGACCGACGCCGCACTGGGCCAAGCAGTCGTAACCAGCCCGGTGGTTCCGCTACGGATCCGTGAGACGCTCGACATCGAGTCCGGCCTCAACGACGGGCTGGCGGTGCCGGTGTTCGCCACGTTGGCGTTAGCGCTGGAAGCAGAGTTGGGTGGCGAAGCCGAGGAGCTGAGCATCGCAGAGGCCGTGGTCGATGGCTTAGTCGAGTTGGGTGTCGGTGCGGCCATTGGAGTGGTGGTCGGCTTCGGGGCCGGGTGGGCGATCGCTCGAGCTCTCCGCGTCGGGTGGGCCAGTGTGGCGTCGGCACGTTTGGCGGCGCTGGCCACCCTGGTCATCGCCTACGGGACCGCCGTAGAACTCGGAGGTAGCGCCTTGATCGCCTCCTTTGTATGCGGCTTGGCGTTCCGGGCCGGCGGTGGTTCGCACGCCGGGGAGTGGAGTGAACTGACCGAAGACCTCGGCTTGCTCGGCTCCTTAATGGCGTTTGCCGTCTTCGGGCTTTCGATGGTCGG
>CALJMD010000081.1 GCA_937981915.1 uncultured Acidimicrobiales bacterium | reverse complement strand
TGATCCTGGTCGACAACTGGTGGGGCCCGGCGCTCTTCGTCGTGGCCTATGTGGCCCGACCGCTGGTGTTGTTCCCGGCCAGCGTTCTCACCATTGTCGGTGGACTGGCGTTCGGCTTGTACTGGGGCACGGCCTGGACGGTCATCGCCTCCAACCTGTCAACCTTGACGGCCTACGGCGTGGGCCGATTCATTCTTAGCGGAACGCTGGGTCAGCGTCTGTTGGCACTAACCGGGCGTCTCGGTCGCCGTGCCCAGGATCACCCGTTCGAGACCACTGCCATCATGCGTTTGCTGTACCTGCCGTTTGACGCCGTTGGTTACCTCGGCGGTTTCCTCCGGCTTCGCCTTCCATCGTTTATGGCCGGTTCGTTTCTGGGCACACTCCCGGGCACCGTGGCCTTTGTCGGCTTCGGAGCGTCGGTCGAGTCGCTCGCCGATGGCACACCTTCTTTTGACTTGAGGATCTTGGTGGCCTCTCTGCTGCTGGTCGCAGCCGGGTCGATAGTGAAAGCACGAATCGAAAAGCGTTACCCGTCCACGTCCACACAGAATCAAGCTTCGCAGGAAGCGGACCACTCATGAATAACAACAACAGCAACGAGATGTACGACGCCATCGTCATCGGCTCCGGCAGCGGTGGGTTGACCGCCGCAGTCGGGCTGTCACGGTTCGGCAAGCGGGTATTGATGCTCGAGCGGAGCCGGGTCGGCGGTGACTGCACCAACTTCGGTTGCATCCCGTCCAAGTCGTTGCTGCATCTCTCGGCCAAGGCCTCTGACGGGGCCGGAACCTCGAAGGTGGCTCCGGAGACGACCGCCGAGCTACTCAAGCGGGTGCGACAACGCCGCGACGATCTTGAGGCTCACGAGCGCGACGAGTTCGGTTCAATGGAAGGCATCGATCTGGTCTTCGGAACCGCCACCGTGACCTCGGCCAACACCGTCACCGTGTCAGCGCCTGATACCACCCACCAGCCGTCACCGGCAACGACCGGCGGTTTTGTCGTGAATCCCGTGACCTACCGGGCGGATCACATCGTGGTCGCCACCGGATCGTCGCCCCGCCGGATACCTATTCCCGGCCTACCCGACGACATGTACCTCACCAACGAGGAACTGTTCGAGCAAGAGGCGGTCCCCGAGCGGCTGGTCATCGTCGGTGCCGGCCCGATCGGCCTGGAGATGGCGGTGGCGTTCAACCGTCTCGGATCCCGGGTAACCGTTCTCGACGCCGCCGCGCAGATCCTTCCGGGCTTGCTTCCTGACGCAGCCGAGGTTCTGACCCGGGCACTTGAGGCCCAGGGGGTCGAGCTGAAACCGGGCTTGGCCCCACACCGCTTCCAGGCGGCAAACCGTCGATTGGAAATCGGACCGTTGGGTGAAGACCCGACAGATGGCCTCGACGACGTTGACGCCGTTCTTGTCGCCGTCGGCCGCGTACCCAACTCCAGCAACCTTGGGCTGGGCGAAGTCGGTGTGGCGACGACAGACGGCGGCCAGATCATCATCGACGACAAAGGTCGAACCAATATCGAAGGAGTCTGGGCCGTTGGCGACGTCACTATCGAAGGAGGCACGACTCACATGGCCAATGCCTGGGGTCGCCGCCTGATCCAAGCGATCGCTCTCCCCTACTTGCCGCTCAAGAAGCGTCCGGTTCGGCCCGCCGTCACCTACACCTCGCCCGAGGTGGCCACCATCGGTGACCAACCGGAAGTACCGGCTGCCGACGTCCGTCGCATAACGGTCGATTTGTCGGCCACCGACCGGGCGTACACCGACGAAGCCGACCACGGGATTCTCATTGTCGACGTGCGCAAACTGAGCGGACAGGTTCTCGGAGCAACCATTGTCGGCCCTCGGGCCGGCGACCTCATTGCAATGTTCAGCTTGGCTATGGCCAACGACATTGCCTTCCACAAGTGGTACGGGACCGTCATCCCCTACCCCACCTACGGCGACGCTGTCACGCAGGCAGTCGACACCTACATCTCAGAAACGTTCCCCAACGCCGGAACCGAACTAGCGGCGTGGGCGCAGGGGCGGTTCCGGGCCCTTCGAACCCGACTCGATCGAGCCTGATCCAAGACGATCGGCAATGGTCAAAACCGGCCCCAGACGGTGAATATCACCCACCTGAGTGGGCGCAGCCGCAATACTGGTTGTCGTCCGACATGGTGTCGGTAGATCTTGGGATTCGCGGGATCCCCAGTGTGTAGCCCTAGGAGGCGACCAAATGCTTAAAGAATTCAGGGAATTCCTTGAGAAGTTCAACGTTATTCCCATTGCCGTCGGTCTGATTCTGGCCCTGGCCTTCGCGCCGGTAGTCGAATCGGTCGTGAACGTAATCTTGTCGCTGGTCGGCAAGGCCGGATTCATCCCCGACGGCGACACCTTCGCCGACTGGGCCCCGTCCGGCATTCCGCTCGGAGCCATGCTGGCCGCTCTCATCAGCTTTGTCATCATGGCCTGGGTTGTCTTCATGATCGTGAAGTCACTGGCTCGCGCCGGTGCCAGCACCGAACTGGCCCAAACGCCGGATCAGGCTCTGCTGACCGAAATTCGGGACGCTCTCCGGAGCCGCTGATCTTCGGACAGAGCAACTAGTCCGGGTTTGGTCTCGGACTGACTTACTTCAAGCGGGGGCCTCGACTGTAGGGGCCTCCGCTTTGTAGTTTTAGGGCCGCCGGGCCGACGCCACTAGAGAGAAACTGACGTTCCCTCTTCGTAGCCGAGCAGTTCCTCGCCGACGTGCTGCACGGCGGTGACGCCGTCAACCCGCTGCTTGAGAATGCGCTCGAGGCCCTCTTTCAACGTTTGACTCGATGCCGGGCAGCTGATGCAGGCACCGACAAGCTCGACTGACACCACGCCCGACTCGTCGTCGACATCTCTCAGGAAAATGTCGCCGTTATCCGCCTGCACAGCAGGTCGAATGACTTTGACTACCTCGGCCACCTTGTCGAACATCGGTGAAGGCGAATCAGTCGCTTCCGATCCAGCGGCCGAGTCAGAGGTAGCTGGAGCAGCGTCGCTGGAACCAAGGTTCTCGGCGCTGGATGCAATTGGGGAGGTCTCAGGCACTGGGTAACAAAACTTTCGTCTTGAGTTACCTTAAGGATATCCGCATCGGCGTAGCCTGAATGCATGACCATTGGCACGGTTTGGGCTGCGATCCCCCTGGCCCATCAGGGGGGCTGGGACGAACTTCTCGTTGTGCTGGCCCCGATGCTGGTGCTGGTTGGGCTGTTGGGACTGGCCACAAGGCGGGTTAACGCCAAGCTCAACGACCAGGACACGTCAGATGACGTGGCAACAGGCGGCCAATCCGGCGCAGCAGCCGACCTGATCTCCGAAGGTGAGCGACAAGAGGATCCAGCCGAGACCTAGTCGGCCGATAGCAACCTCAATGTCCACCGTTACCAGTACCTGGTTGGCTGACAAAGCCACCCTGGACAACCTGCTCAAGCCCCGAACCGACCTGGTTCGTGAAGTGGCGGTCGGCAACGACGGCGACGATCACGTTTTCGAGCTGGAGGAAGGGCCGTTCAGTCACTACCGACGGACAGTCACCGTCCACGGTGACCTGCAACGACGAGACCCGGACGCCGCTCTCCCAACCGCCACCGAACGAGTCGAGTTCAAGCTGGCGATCCCGCTGTGGTGGCCGTACCTGTGGCTGTTGTTTCGGCAGGCATTCAGGTCGGCCGACCGCACGCCACGGCGCCGATGGTGGTGGCCCCAGGAAATCGTCTCGGCCGAAACTGCTCAGCTCATTGCCGTGGCCGGCACCATCGGCACGATGGCCGGCTACCTGGGCGTGATCATCGGTCAAACCATCACGTTCGCCGCTCGAGACTTCGGGGCCGCTGTTGACGCCCAAGCCAACACGTTGGCGGCGGTTCGAATCGGCGTTCTGCTGTCATTCGTTTTCCTCCGCTACGCCGATCGGATTGGTCGTCGACCGCTGATGATTTGGATGGCGGCTGGCGCCATCGGCTTCACTGCAATTGGGGCTCTGGCCCCGAGTCTTGCCGTACTCGGTATCTCTCAGGCCATTGCCAGAGGTCTGACCACCGGCCTAATCACCGTGGTCGGCCTGGCCGCTACCGAGGAAGTACCGGCGTCTTCCAGGGCGCTGGCCGTTGCCTTTGTCACCATGACCACCGGTTTCGGCGCCGCTCTGGTGGTCTGGACACTGCCGCTCGCCGATTTGGTCGTCGGCGGATGGAGGTTGATCTTCGTCTTCCCGCTGGCGTTCCTTCCCCTACTTTGGTGGTTGAGTCGTCGACTCCCCGAGACCCGACGGTACGTGGTGGCCGACCAAGCCGAGTCGTCAGGCGACATCAAATGGGGCCGGTTCGTCATGTTAGCCGCCACCTCCTTTGTCTTCTTGATGTTCCTGTCCCCGGCATCCCAGCTTCGAAACGACTTCCTCGTCGACGACCGCGGTTTCAGCGCCTTCGACGTCACCGTCTTCCAGCTGCTGGTCTCGATTCCCTCCACCGCGTCAATCCCCATTGGCGGCTACCTGGCTGACGTCATCGGCCGAAAAAAGGTGGGAGCCACCGCCATTGCTATAGGAGCTGTCGGCTACACCGCCTCCTATCAACTGGCCGGGCCGGCAATGTGGGTGGCCGCCCTCGTCGGCTTCTGCTCGATGAACGCCGCCGTGCCCGCCCTACGAGGCTATTCCACTGAGTTGTTCCCCACCAAGGCCCGAGGTCGGGTCGGTGGAATGCTTGATGTCGTCGGCGTGGCCGGATCGGCACTTGGGCTGGTGCTCGTCGGTTCGTTGGCCGTGCGATGGGATGACCTCGGCTCCGGCATCGGGGCGATGATGTTCGGCCCCTTGATCGCCGTGTCCATCATTCTTCTGGTGTTCCCCGAAACCGCCAATCAAGAGCTGGAGCAACTCAACCCCGACGATCCAGACCTCGACTCCGACTCAGACTCCACCGGTTCGCTTCCACGGCCGGTCGAGGAAATCAGCCCTCACCCATGATGTTCATCAACTGCAGCATGGCCCGTCGGTTTTGTTGCCGACCATCGTCGGTGCTGTTGTCAGCGAACGCCGCTTCTTCGCCCAGGCCGACACCGACAAGCTGCGAATCATCGATTTCGAGTGTGCGGTAGAACTCGACGATGGCATTCGCTCGCTCCTGCGACAGCTCCAGGTTGAACTCGCTCGGCCCCTGCGAATCGGTGTAGGCCGAAATCGACATAACGATCGTCGGATTCAGTTTCAATACGTCGCCGCACGCCTCGAGGAACGGAATGTACTCCGGGTCAATCTCGGCCGATCCGGACTTGAACAAAACCGGCTTGTCCAACGCCACATCAGACACCGTTGGTTCAGGAGCATCCGGGTTGATCAGATAGGCCGACACAATGTTGTCCGGGCCAAAGACTTCACCCGCCCGAGCCACGAAGTTGTCGGCGTCGGACTCCGAAGCAAAGGCCCCCTCCACATGCAACTTGCCGTCGTTGCGAATCGTCGCCGTCGCCGGGGCCACACCACCGTCGCTTTCATCGGCCGGAGGTTCGATTCGTATGATGAACTTGTCTTCATCCGCTGCATCGTCGGACGAGGAAGGCTCCCCCGGCAATTCCGACGCCAATGCATCAAAGGCGTCGGAGGCGTCTTCGAATTCATTCGAGTCGGCGTCGCCGCCGCTGGAGGCCGCATCCTGTTCGCTGGACAAAACCCCCGAGTCGTCTTCGAACAAGCCCAGCGTCCAAGCCAGTGTCGTGGCGATTCCTACCACCAACGCCATGGTGGCAGCGCCAAGCAACCAGCCAGCTCGTGACGTCCGTCCAGCATCATGCATATCGACGGCAGGTGCAGGCACCCGGCGACGCACGCCACCCGGCTCTACGGGCTCGGTCGACCTAGGTAACCGCTGCTCTGCCTGCCTTCTGGGCGGCTGACGGGAAGCAACAGGAGGGGCGACAGAAGGAGCACGGACCGGCGGGGGTGAGGAGCGAACCGGAGTGGGCGGAGGCTGAGCGATCCGACCAGTTGCATCGGAATCCACCAGTTCGATCATTCGACCGACAGTCACGGGGGACCAGGCTCCGCCGCCTGGACGCTCGGGGTGCGTCAAAGCAATGCGATGCGAGATCTGTTCAGCCGTCAGGCCACGACCTCGCAGACTGGCCAATCGCCTCAACACACTCTCGGCGTATATCGGATCGTTGTACTGTTCTGGTCCGGGGCCGCCACCTTCGGCCTCGGTGTTTAACTCAGACACCTATGCCCTCCACAACCTTCGACAAGGCAAAGGTTAGCTGTTGCTGTGAGGGCGTGCCCGCCGAACTAGTCGGTGGCCAACAGAATCCGTCGAGCCTCGCTCAATTCCGCTATCCGAGCTGCCGCCGCCTCATCGTGACCACCATGGTCGGGGTGAGCGTCTCGCAGCAGCGAACGGAACTTTCGTTGCACCACACGCTTTGACGGGGCCTCATCGGCTTTCCCATCGATACCCAACGTGTCGAGCGCCCAACCGACAGGGTCATTCCAGGCTCGAAGCCCACCAATGTCAATCGAGCGGCCACCCATAACAACGGCAATGAAGGCCGAATCAACCGGTCGATCCCACACCAGAGCCTTCTGGAACCCGTCAAAGACGGCGGCTTTCGCTGCCCGAGGCAACGTACCAGCGGCATAGACCGCCCCCAAGGCCAGCTGGACAGCTCTGGCGTTGCGGTCGTCGAAGTCGAACTCAAGCCCACTCGGGCCGTTCAGCAACCGCTGGCGAGACACCGTGAGACCAACCTGGTCGATCTGATAGCGGTGCCGAACAGTTGGCTGAATCACTTTGCGACCGGCACTCAGCCGGTCCATCACGGTCACCAAGTCTTCCCGCAGCTCGGGCTCGATCTCAGACGCCACGTTGGCCACGATGCCAACAAGCAGCAAGCCACCGGCACCGGGAGCAGGGTCACAAGGCAAATCCCGGCTACCGAGCGCAATCCGGCGCGTGGGGGCGATGGGACGAGAATGACAGATTTCCAGCTCAGCCACAACGGCGCCCGCCGTCTCTGTATTCACCGCTTCAACGGTAGCCGCAACACCGTCAACCGCGACTCCGAAGGTGTACGAGCGTTAGGTTCGCACGAGCTACCATTGCCCTCCATGGCACCCACCGACTACCCGGCGTTCAACATCGACGAACTGCGGGTGAAACCCGACTCAAAGATCAAGCTGTCCAAGTGGGACACCCGCTCCACCCCCAGCTGGGCCGGCGACGACAAAGACGAGGGCAAAGCCCATCTGCTCACCCTCAACGAGGAGATGGAGCAGCTTCAAGAACTGCTCTGGGCCAACGGAGGCCAGCGAGTTCTCCTCGTGCTCCAAGCCATGGACGCCGGGGGCAAAGACGGCACGGTCCGTCACGTTTTTGAAGGCGTCAACCCAAGCGGAGTGCGGGTCGCCTCGTTCAAAAAGCCATCGTCCAAAGAACTGTCCCGGGACTACCTTTGGCGGATCCATCAACAGGTTCCCGGCAACGGCGAGTTGGTGATCTTCAACCGCAGTCACTACGAAGACGTCCTCGTGGTCCGGGTCGAAGAGCTCGTGCCGAAAGCACAGTGGTCAAAGCGGTACGACCACATCGTCAACTTCGAGCAGATGCTGGCGGACGAGGGCACCACGATCGTCAAGATCTTCCTGCACATCTCCAAAGGGGAACAGCAAGAGCGGCTACAAGCCCGCCTGGACGAACCGGCCAAGAACTGGAAATTTGATGCCGGGGACCTTGGGCCCCGATCCAAGTGGGATCAGTACCAGGAAGCCTTCGAGGAGCTGCTCGAAAAGACCAGCACAGACGACGCGCCGTGGTACATCGTTCCCGCCGACCGCAAGTGGTACCGCAACATCGCGGTGTCGGAGATCATGATCCAGACCCTTCGAGGCCTGAATATGAACTACCCGACCGCCGACTTCAACCCCGCCGACATCGTCATCCCGGACTAGTTGCCCACGGCAACTGGCAACCCACAGGGTTGTTGGCAACCCGGCAGGGTTGCTAGCTTTTTAGCTGATCGAGTTTCGACTTGCGGTGATCAGCTTCGATCAGGCGAACCGTTCCCGATCGGCCTCGCATAACCAGCGACTGAGTGGTGATGGTGTCGTTACCGAAACGAACGCCGCGCAGCAGAGCGCCCGACGAAATGCCGGTGGCGGCGAAGAAACAGTTTCGGGTACCGATCAGGTCATCCAACGTGATGATCTTCTCGACGTCAAACCCGTGCTGCTCAGCCAACTCGCGTTCGGCGTCGTCGCGAGGCCACAGTCGCCCTTGCAAGTCCCCACCCATGCACTTCAGTGCCGCGGCAGTAATAACGCCTTCGGGGGTGCCCCCGATACCGAAGAGAATGTCTACGCCCGAATCAGGCCGTGCGGTGGCGATAGCGCCAGCCACGTCACCGTCTTGGATGAGGCTGATTCTGGCTCCGGTGGAACGAATCTCCTCGATCATCCCGGCGTGGCGTTCCCGGTTCAACACGATTGCGTTGAGATCCCTTACGTCTTTGCCTTTGGCCTTGGCCAGTGCTCGAAGGTTCTTTTCAACCGGCAGGCGAATGTCGACGATGCCAGCCCCTTCTGGGCCAACCGCGATCTTTTCCATGTAGACGATGGGACCGGGGTCGTACATGGTGCCCCGCTCGGCGGCGGCGATGACGGCGATTGCGCCCGCCTGGCCGGTGGCGGTGAGCGTCGTGCCGTCAATCGGGTCTACGGCGATATCGGCGTGCGGGCCATTGCCGTTGCCGATCCGCTCGCCGTTGTACAGCATGGGCGCTTCGTCTTTTTCGCCTTCACCGATGACAACAGTGCCATCCATGGCGACGCCGTCCAGCATGACTCTCATGGCGTCGACCGCAGCCTGATCGGCCTTGATCTTGTCGCCACGTCCCATCCACCTGGCTGCAGCCATGGCCGCCAGTTCAGTGGTGCGGACCAGCTCCATGGCCAAGTCGCGTTCTGGGGCTACCCAATCGGAAGTCATAGCGCAAGCCTCGTTTGTCGCCTGAAAGGTTGGAACCTTTCAGTGAATGGTGGTGTTCTAGTGGTCGGCGCTGTGGCCAGAACCGGTACTGATGGCGGCCAGTCGAGCATTTGCCCACTGAACGTTCATTCTTGCTTCGGCATCAGTCGGGTCGGACTCAAGTGCCGCTTCGGCCTCAGCCAAATCAGCCTGAGCGGCCGAAGCATCAACGTCTGCCGCCGGCACAGCCGCATCGGACAGAACAGTGACCTTGGCTCCGTTCACCGAAACAAACCCGCCTCGAACCGCGAACCTCTTCACGTCGCCGGATGCTTCGCTGACACGCACCTCGCAAGGCACGAGTGAGCCGATGAACGGCTCGTGACCGGTTAGAAATGCGATCTCACCGCCGCCTCGGGTGCGAGCGGTGACCTGAGTTCCCTCACCCGAGTACAAAATGTCCTCGGGAGAAACGAACTCGACCTGCATGACCATTATCGACCAGCCTCGGCCTGCAGCCGTTCGGCTTTCTCTCGTACCTGATCGGCTCCACCAACGTTGAGGAAGGCCTGCTCGGGCAAGTCGTCCAAGTCACCGTTGATCAGTTGCTCGAAGCTGTCGATGGTGTCTTCCACCGAGGTGAACACACCGTCGAGGCCGGTAAAGACCTTGGCCACGAACATCGGCTGGGCCAGGAAACGCTGGACCTTGCGAGCTCGGTTCACAGTGATGCGGTCCTCTTCGGACAGCTCGTCGAGACCGAGAATGGCGATGATGTCCTGCAGCTCCTTGTAGCGCTGGAGGACCTCCTGCACCTGGCGAGCCACGTTGTAGTGACGATCACCGACAACCTCAGGAGCCAGAATGGTCGAGGTCGAAGCCAGCGGATCCACGGCCGGGTAGATACCCAGGGCCGCAATGTCACGGCTCAGCTCGGTGGTGGCGTCCAAGTGGGTGAAGGTGGTGAACGGCGCCGGGTCGGTGTAGTCATCGGCGGGCACGTACACGGCCTGCATCGAGGTAATCGACTTGCCGGCGGTCGAGGTGATGCGCTCCTGGAGGATGCCCATCTCGTCGGCCAGCGTCGGCTGGTAACCCACGGCCGAAGGCATACGACCGAGCAGGGTCGACACCTCGGAACCGGCCTGAACGAAACGGAAGATGTTGTCGACGAACAACAACACGTCCTGGCCCTGCACATCACGGAAGTACTCGGCCATGGTGAGAGCGGAAAGCGCCACCCGGAGGCGCACGCCCGGCGGCTCGTCCATCTGGCCGAAGCAGAGGGCAGCCTTATCCAGAACCGATGTCTTGCCGTCACCCATGAGCGTCTCGCCCATCTCGATGAAGAGGTCGGTACCTTCACGGGTGCGCTCGCCCACACCGGCGAACACCGATACACCGCCGTGGTTGGTGGCAACACGGGTGATCATCTCGGTGATCAGAACGGTCTTGCCCACACCGGCACCACCGAACAGGCCGATCTTGCCGCCCTGGAGATACGGGGTGAGAAGGTCGATGACCTTGATGCCGGTTTCAAGCACCTGCTTGGTCGGCTCGAGGCTGTCGAACGACGGAGCGTCACGGTGGATTTCCCACCGCTCGTTGATGGTGAGATCCTCGATCGGCACGTCAAGCGGTTCACCGATCACGTTCCAGATGTGACCCAACGTCACATCACCGACCGGCACGGAGATGCCAACACCGGTGTTGCGTACCACCTGACCTCGTCGCAGACCATCGGTCGGCTTCAAGGCGATTGCTCGCACTCGGCCATCGCCAAGCTGCTGTGCCACTTCGGCCACGACAGTCTCGCTGGTGCCGTCGATTTCGACGTCGAACTCGATGGCGTGGTTGATCTCGGGAAGCTCCCCAGCGGGGAACTCGACGTCGACCACCGGTCCGGCGATACCGACGATCCGGCCGTCCTTCAGTTGGGGTTCTGTAGCAGTCATTCTTTCTTGCTCCTAATTACGGCCTGAGTTCTTAGTTGGCTGACGGGTTGCCCGTAGCCAGTACACGTTCTAAATCGACGGCTTCGGCTTCGTCACCGGAGTCGCCACCGAGAGCCTCGGCACCGCCGACGATCTCCATAATTTCAGTAGTGATCGATTCTTGGCGGGCCCGGTTCATTGCTCGGGACAGCTTGACGATCAGATCCTCGGCGTTGTCGGTAGCCGCTTTCATCGCCCGCTGGCGGTTCGCGTGCTCGGAAGCCGCTGCGTCCAGCAAAGCGGTAAACAGACGAGCCTCAACATAGCGGGGCAGCAAATCGGCCAAGACACCACCGGAGGACGGCTCAAAGCTGAATCCAGCCAACGCGGCGGCGTCACCGCCACCCTCCTCGGCCATCACACTGACCGGCTCCAAGGGAAGGAAACGTCGGACTACGGCCCGCTGGGTTCCGAGCGAAACAAACTCGGTGTAGATCAGCTCCACCTGGTCGACATCGCCTGAGTCGAAGAGTTCCCGAACCCGCTGAGCGATGGCTCGGGCGTCTTCGAAGGTGGGGTTGTCGGTGAAACCACCGTAGGTGGAGTCAATCGTGTAGTTCCGGAACGAGAAGTAGTCGTTGACCTTCTTGCCAACGGCCAGAATTCTGTAGTCGCCGCCACCAGCCCGCAGCGCTTGGATCTCACGCTCGGCTGAACGAACCACAGCCGAGTTGTACGGCCCAGCCAAGCCACGGTCACCGGCGCAGACCACAAAGGCCACACGTTCGGCGTTCTCAACCTGGCGAAGCAGTGGATGATCGACGTCGGCTCCACCCGCAGCCAAGTTCTCGATGACACCGGTCAGCTGCTCGGAGTACGGTCGGGCAGCTTTGGCCCGCTGCTGAGCACGCGCCACACGAGTGGCGGCGATCAGCTCCATCGCTCGAGTGATTTTCTTGGTGTTCTTGACGCTGCCTATGCGGCGACGCAAGATGCGTTCTGCACCACCTGGCATCTAACAGACCTTCCTCGACTGCGATGTTTCGACCCCAGGTCGAAACTCGAGGTCATGGGCGCAGCTCATGACCCAGACACCCGAGAGACGTCCTCCTCGGGCAGGGTGTGCGGGGCGTCGACCATCTTGGTCTCGGCCTCGGCTTGGGCCTTGATGGCCGGATCATCTTTATCGGCGTTGGAGCCAACGAACTGGTTGGTGAAGGTGTCGAGGGCTGCTTCGAGCGCCTCTTCGTCAGGGACCTTACCTTCGGTGCGAATCGCACCCAGCACATCACCGTGACGAGAGTTGAACCATTCGATCAGCTCCGCCTCGTAGCGTTCCACGTCAGCCACTTCGACGCCGTCAAGGTAACCCCTGGTCCCGGCGTACAGAACGATGACTTGCTCCTCAACCGGAACTGGTGCGTTAATGCCCTGCTTCAGCAGCTCGGTGAGGCGGTAGCCCCGATCAAGCTGAGCCTGCGACACAGCGTCCAGGTCCGAACCGAAGGCGGCGAACGCAGCCAGGTCTCGGAACTGCTGCAGATCGGACTTGAGAGTACCGACCGCTGCTTTCATGGCCTTGATCTGAGCGGCTGAACCCACTCGAGACACCGAGATACCGACGTCCACGGCCGGACGAATACCGGACTTGAACATGTCGTCTTGGAGGAAGATCTGACCGTCGGTGATGGAAATCACGTTGGTCGGGATGTAGGCCGAAACGTCACCGGCCTTCGTTTCGATGATCGGCAGCGCCGTCAGCGAGCCGGCGCCCAGTTCGTCCGACAGCTTGGCCGCACGCTCCAGAAGACGGCTGTGAAGGTAGAACACGTCACCGGGGTACGCCTCACGACCCGGCGGGCGGCGAAGCAGAAGCGATACCTGGCGGTAGGCCTCCGCCTGCTTGGAAAGGTCATCGTAAACGATGAGCGAGTGATCGCCGTTTTCCATCCAGTGCTGGCCAATGGCGCAACCGGAGTAAGGGGCGAGGAACTTGAACGGGGCCGGGTCGGACGCCGGGGCCACCACGGCCACCGTGTAGTCCATGGCGCCGTACTCTTCGAGCAGAGCGATTGTCTGGGCAACCGTTGAGGCCTTCTGGCCGATGGCGACGTAGATGCACTTCACGCCCAAGCCCTTCTGGGCCAAGATCGTGTCGATGGCAACAGTGGTCTTGCCGGTCTTGCGGTCACCGATGATCAGCTCTCGCTGACCTCGACCGATCGGGATCAGCGAGTCAACGGCTTTGATGCCGGTCTGCAGTGGCTCACCCACCGGTTGACGACCGATGATGCCGGGGGCCTGGATTTCCATGCGTCGGGCCTGGACGTTAGCCAGAGGGCCCTTGCCGTCGATGGGCTCGCCCAACATGTTGACAACTCGGCCGATCATGCCGTCGCCGACCGGGACCTGAAGGATGTCGCCGGTCGCCTCGACCGGCTGGCCTTCCTCGATCTTGTTGACATTGCCCAGAACCACGGCACCGATGGTGTCTTCGTCAAGGTTGAGGGCCAGACCGAACGTCCCGTCCTCGAACCGGAGCATCTCGTTGACCGCCGCGTTGGGCAGTCCGCTTACACGAGCGATGCCGTCGCCGACCTCGGCCACCCGGCCAACGGTCAGGCTGCGAACATCGGTGTCAAGAGCGTCGAGGTTCTTCTGGAGTGCGCTGGTGATCTCATTTGGATCAAAGGACAGTGCCATCTTGGGGATTCTCTCTTCTTCCTGGTCTTGCGAGTACTGTTTGCGGGCCCGTTTCGGGCGGCAACCGGAGACTCAAGAGTCGCTTTACAGCGCCTCTTTGAGCTGGTTGAGGCGGGTGCGTACGGTTCCGTCGATCACGACATCACCAACGGTGGTCACGGCACCGCCGACCACGTCAGGGTCAACGATGTTTTCAAGCTCGACCGGTGCGCCGGTCGAGGTGCTCAGTGCGTGGGCCAGGCGAGTCTTTTGATCTTCGGTCAGCGGCACCGCGGAGCGGACCACCGCCGATTTGCGGCCACCGGCAGCGGCAGCAGCCGAACCGAACGCCTTAACAATGTCACCAAGTTCGCCGCCTCGGCCGGCGCCGACAACCATGCCGACCAGCGCTTTGACAGTGTCCGTGGCTTTACCGGCCAACACGTCATCAACAATCTGTTGGCGAGTGGAGGCCGGGAGGAGATTGTTGCTCAGCGTGGCTCGCAACTCGTCGTTGGACTCGACGGCGGAAGCAACATCACGAAGCTGGGACCGGGTCCCTTCAACGTCGCCTTCAGCTCGGGCGACGGCCAACAGGGCCTGTGCGTATCCGTTTACTCGATCGCTCATGACATCTCACCTACTCGGTTGATGTAGGACTCGATCAGATCGGTCTGAGCCGCCGGATCGAGGCCTTCGCGGACCACATCTTCGGTCGCCCGTCGCGTGGCTTCGGCAACTTCAGCGGCCAGGTCGGCTTCGGCCTGGCGTCGCATGTTGGCTACCTCAGACGTGCCGCGTTGGCGGACCTCATCGGCTTCGACCTGCGCTCGGGCGATCATGTCAGCCTTGAGCTTGGCGGCCGTCTCCGTTGCTTCGGAGCGGATGCGGGCTTCTTCGACCGACAGGTCAGGCTGTTCTGAAACAGTGGAGGTCAATGCCGCCTCTGCTTCAGCTCGCTCAGCCTTGGCCGAGTCAATTTCAGCCCGGATGCGCTCGGTGCGAGCGGACAGACCGTCTTTAACGACCGGCAGGCCCTTCCAGAAGAAGAGACCCATGACCACCAGGAACGCAGCGGTACCCCAGTAGACCTCACGGGGATCTCCGGCGATTTGCCTTCCATTGGGTGCATCGGCCGCTATGACGAATGCCATTGTGTAGATGTTGTACATTCCGCTTTTCCCTTGGACGTTCGGGCCACCCTGCGGTTGGTGGCCTTCTCGGATGGCTGGCGACAATCCGGTGTTCAACAGGTGATCGGACTAACGCCGATCACCGAACTCCGGAGCTCTAGTTCGAGTTGGACGGGTTGGCCAGGTACTCATCGACCTTTGACCGCACCGACGACGACTGCATGGATCGACCGGTCACCCGTGAAGCAGCACCGACGGCCAGGTCAGCGACCTGGGGACGGAGTGAGGCCAACGCCTCAGCCCGCTCGGTGGAAACTTCTGTGGCGGCCAGTTCGCGCATGGCGTTGACTTCCCGCTCGGCTCGGCCGACCAGTCGCTGCCGTTCCGCTTCGGCTTCGGCCCGGGCCTCGTCAATGACGACCTGGGCTTCACCGCGGACGCCTGCCAGCTGATCCTCAACTTCGGCCGAAGCCGAAGCAACTTTGGATCGAGCAAGCGAAGCAGCGTCTTTATCGGCCTGAATGGTGGCGGCCCGATCATTTCGGATCCGCTGAACCGGAGGCAGTAGCACGAAGCGCACCAGCAGGTAGAGAGCAGTGAACGACAGGATGCCCCAGAACATCTCACTGGAGGACGGCCAGATGGGGCTGGAGGTGATGCCTCCGCCTCCCTCTTCGGCTCCAGGAGCTTCCTCGGCAGCCAACAAAAACGTCGCTGCTTTCACCGATATCTGTGTGACTACTGGATTGAGCATCAAGATGCTCCTAGGCGAACTTCAGCAGAATGAAGACCACGAACCCGATAAGGGCCAGAGCCTCGGTAAAGGCGATACCCAGAAACATGTTGGTCCGGACGGTGCCGGCTGATTCGGGCTGACGGGCCATGGCTTGAACAGCCTGACCAACAAGGTAACCAATTCCGATACCCGGGCCGATGGCGGCCAGGCCGTATGCCATACCGGCACCAGCGGCACCAGAAACCTGCTTGGCTTCGTCGGCCGTGAAGGACTCCTGGGCCACTTCAGCTACCTGGTAGGCGATGGATGTGAGGACGCTCATGAGCGGTTTACTCTCCTGTGTGAACACTGCCGGTCCGGCAGCGGGTTCCCGCCGAAGCGGGGTTTGGTTGTCGGTTATTGCTTTAAGAACTAGTGAGCGGGGTTCAGCGAGCTATCGATGAACACTGCGGTAAGCAGGGCGAACACAAACGCCTGCAAGAACGAAACGAAGATCTCGAAAGCGGTGAGCAGCACCAGCATGCCGAAGGTAAGCGGCAACAAGATCACGATGATCCCGGCGGTGAAGACCGAGATGCAGAGCACGCCGAAGGTGACGAGCAGAATGTGCCCGGCCAACATGTTGGCGAAGAGCCGGACCGCCAGAGCGAACGGTCGAAGGATGAAGACCGTCAGGAGCTCGATGAGCCCGACGAGGGGTCGAAGACCGACTGGCACGAAACCGGGCCAAGCGGTGTCTTTCAAGAAGGCGAACCCGTGAGCCTTGAAGCCGATCGACACGTACACGACCAGCGAAAGAACGGCCAGGAACAGCGGGTTGGCCATTCGGGCGTTGGCCGGCATCTGGAAGGTCGGGATGACCTCGAACAGGTTGCCGAAGAAAATGAAGAGGAACATGGTGAGCAGCAGAGGCAGGTACTTGAGGCCCTGCGCACCCATCGCCGGCATGATGACCTGGTCCTCGATGAACTCAACGACACCCTCGACGATGTTCTGAAGGCCACCGGGAACCAGTTCCTTCTTCGACACCAAGAACATCACCGTGGGGATGATCAACGCCAGCAGCGAAATGATGCCGATCTTGTTCAACGCCCAAATTTGGCCGTCGCCGAAGTAGTTGGGCCATTCGACAAGGTTTTCAATTGGGGGGTATTCGAGTCCGAGCACGGACAGGCTCCTTGCAACTCAGGATGTGACTTGTAGTTTCTGACTTGTACTTACTCGTTCGAGCTGATCGAAGGGTTTGACAGCTGGCGCGGAACACCAGCGGGCCGATAACCGGCAGCAGGCCGGTTGCCCCGACCTCTCCTCCTTCTCCCGACCACGCCCGTGGCAGGAGACGGTTTGAGTCCAGGATGAGCGAGCGACGCTGATATGTAGCGAAGCTCCCACGCCAGTAACCCAAGGTGTGTGGCGATAATGGTAATGCCTAGTGGGATCATTCGGACCCATGACATGTCCCGAATCGTCCATACCGCCACGAATATTAGGCCTAAGCGCAACGCGTAGCCTCCGAGGGCGACCGATGGGATCAAACCCAGCGAGATCGCAGCGGCCCATTTGAGCATGTACGCCGACAGTAGAAAGTTGGCCAACACGATGATCATGGCGTAACCGATGGACAGTGCGACCGGCGTCGAAGCTACCAGCCAGGCAACCGCCATGACCACGGGCAGCACCATCAGACCTCGCCTGGCCATGTCCCGAGCAACCTCGGCTCCCGGCGCTTCGTCGCTGGGTCGTCCCAGTGCTCCAACCGCACTCACGATGCCACCGTGCCGCTGCCGTCAGTCTTATCGGCCGGAACGTGACCACCAACTCGAAGAGCGGCCGCTTCAGATTCGTGGCGGGCCATGTCCTGGTCGTAGCGGTAGTAGACGTTGGCCAACGCCCCGACAAAACCAATGACAGCCAAGGCCACGGTCAACCACGGAGTGCTGCCAAGCCTGCGATCCAGCCACAGTCCGACGAGCGCAAAGATGACCCCTGAAAACACGAGCTCAAAGCCACCACTTGTCTGGCGGTAATCGCTTGTCCATCGGCCTTCGTTGGCGCTCACATCAATCTCCCGCAGCCCGGGTCTTGTTACACGATCTCGTTACACAGTCTCGTTACACGGTCCTGGAACACCGCCCACCTGCGCGGGGAACGATCCGAAATTTGAAACAGAACCATGAGTCGTCAAGCTCGGCTGCCGACCGAAACGATAGGGAGAAGAAGCCAAAAACAACAACCTGATGTAACGGGTCACACATATAACGCCCCAGGTAATCGCCAACAGCTATTCCGCCTATCGGTATGCGGCGTGGCAACGATCGCCCCGACGGGACCGCTTCTACGAGCTGTTGCCGGCCGCCGAGCGCCCCTCTCGAACCTCTATCACCGGGGCCGGAGCAGGTACGACAACGTCGGTGTCGCTCCCAACGCGGTCACGGAACACCGGATGGGAAGAACGGGCGTCAATGACCCGACCGTCGCGGCGCACGCCGGGATGAAACCAGGTGTACAGCAACAACAGCAACGTCCCCGCCCCAAGCGGCACGATGCCATCGCCTTCACCCTCGTTGTAAGTCGGATACAGAACAAAGGCCGACAGCAATGCCGTCCATGCCCACAAGATGGTCACGCTGCGGCGGTGACCATGACCCAGGCGCACCAAACGGTGATGAAGGTGATCTTTGTCCGCGGTGGCCAAACCCTGCCGCTGGGTCGCACGACGAACAATGGCAAACGCCGTATCCAAAATGGGCACACCCAGAATCAGCAACGGAATGGCCAACGGGGCATAGAAGAAGAACGTCTGACCACTGAACGGATCGGGGGTTCGACCACCCACCGCCATCGTCGACGCCGCCATCAAAGTCCCAAGAAGCAGACTCCCGGCGTCGCCCATAAAGATCTGGGCCGGGTAGACGTTCCACGGCAAGAATCCGACACACATGCCAACAACCAGAGCCGCGGTCAGTCCCCCGATGTTGGCCGGGAACAACAACTCGACCTCACCCAACCGCACCGCATACAACAAGAACGCGCCGGCCCCGATGGCCATGATGCCGCCGGCCAGACCGTCCAGACCGTCGATGAAGTTGACGGCATTGGCCATACCCAACACCCACACCACCGACACCACGAGGGCTAGATCGTATGGCAGGACAAAAACGTCAAGGAACGGGATTCGGAACCAGATGATGCTGATGCCACCGACACCCAGACAAAACGCTGCGATGCACATACCCGCCGTCTTGGCCGGAGCAGAAATGTCGCGGACGTCGTCAACCAAACCAACCAGACAAGCAACCGTGGCGCTGATAAGAACCGCCGCAGGCTCCGTCGAACCGGTAAAGATCGGCCCGAACCAGCCTGAGAGCATGGCGGCCGCCATGCCGGCCACGAAACCCCCGTACATTGCCACACCACCCAACAACGCCGTCGGTCGGGCATGTTCACGCCTACTGTCGGGCTCAACCAACAACCCTGTCGAACGAGCGACGAAGCGAACGAGGGGGACCAACACCATGGTCACCGCAGCGGCAATTGCGGCGACCGCCAGGTAAGACGAGAGGGCGGGTCGCATCTGCGAGGACAACGCTATCCGACATCGGGAATCTTTAACGCGACCCCGGGATCAATGACCCCGGTTCACCAATGGCCTAGTCGCTTGCCTATCGTTTGCGCCCGAACCGGTCAAAGGGAGTGTCGAGGTCGACACCAGCCTGACGGGCGGCGGCAACAATGGCATCGATCACGGGTTCACCAATGGCGTCGTCCGGTCCGAACGGCTCGGCTCGGTCCAGCAGCGTCGGCCGAGCCGCCAACTCGACGGCGTCGGTCAACGTCCACTGGTCAGGCCGAACCGAGACAAGTTCCTCCCAGTCCACCGGCACGGCAACCGAGGCGGTCGCCGTTGCCCGAACCGACAGCGGGGCGACAACAGTGGCGCCACGGTTAGCTCGAAGCCAATCAACAAAGACACGCCCCTTGCGTTCCCGCTTCAGAAACTCAGTGGTAGCCAAATCCGGCACCCGGTCCACCACCAAACCGGCCAGAGCCCGGTTGGCCGTAGCCAACCGGTCCGACGAGCCTCCGGCAACCGGTATCCAAATGTGAAGCCCCTTCGACCCGGTCACTACCGGAATCGACGACAAAGAGAAGTCGGCAAGAACCTTTGAAACGGCCAACGCCACCTGTGTCACCGCCGATTCTGCGGTCTCCACTGACGTCTGCAGTCGAGCTGGAGGATCCAAGTCAAGGACCAGCCAGCGGTCCCCGACACCTCCGTTCACCGTGAACAGCCAGATGTGGAACGCCACCGTCCCCTGATTGGCCAACCAGGGAATATCCGTCGGTTCGGTCACCACCGGATAGCTGGTAACGCCACCATCTTGTTTTGGCACCTCGAAGCGCTGTATCGAAGCCGGAAAGTGTTTACCGGCGTTCTTCTGCATGAACCCCTTGCCGCCCACACCACCGGGAAAGCGGTGAAGGGTCAACGGACGGGCCGACAACATGGGCAGCATCAATTCGGCCACCGTTTGGTAGTAGCCAACCAAATCAGCCTTGGTCAGGCCCCGTTCGGGAAACATGATCTTGTCCGGGTTCGATGTCTCCATCGCGCCCTCCATGAGAAACCGTCAGCCGACTACAACGCCGACCAATCCACTAACCCCGAGTCAATCAGACCTGCGGGTACGGGGCGAATGGTTCGCACAATGCCCGAACCTCTTCGCGGATGCCAGCCACCGCGGCGGCATCGTTGCGCTGACGCAACGTGGAAGCGATCAACCTGGCGATCTCGGCCATTTCTGGTTCCCGCATGCCCTGGGTGGTCACAGCCGGGGTGCCAATACGCAGGCCCGACGTGACAAACGGTGAACGAGGATCATCGGGAATCGAGTTGCGGTTCAGGGTGATCCCCGCCTCGTCCAAGACGATTTGAGCTTCCTTACCGGTCAACTCCTCATCGAACGGACGCAGATCAAGCAGCATCAGATGGTTGTCCGTCCCACCGGACACCAAGCGGAAACCTTCACCGGCCAACGCTGCGGCCAACGCCTCGGCATTAGAGACGATCTGTCGGGCATAGGTTTTGAACTCGTCAGTGGACGCCTCAGCAAAGGCCACTGCCTTGGCAGCAATGCTGTGCTCCTGCGGGCCACCCTGTTGGCCAGGGAAAACCGCTTTGTCGATAGCACCGGCCAACTCGGCGGTGGTGAGAATGCAACCGCCACGAGGCCCCCGAAGCGTCTTGTGAGTGGTGAACGTGACCACGTCGCAGTACGGGACCGGGTTGGGGTGAGCCCCACCGGCAATCAGACCGGCAATGTGGGCGGCATCGAACATCAACAGGGCGCCGACTTCGTCAGCCACCTTGCGGAACGGCTCCGGCTCGATGATCCGGGGGTAGGCGGTGGCACCGGTGACAATCAGCTTCGGCTTATGTTCGTGAGCCAGCGCCGCCACCTCCTCGATTTCAATTCGTTCGTCGGAGTCGGAGACCCGGTAGCCGACGAAGTTATAAATGAGCCCCGACGCGTTGACGGGCGAGCCGTGGGTCAGGTGGCCACCGTGATCCAAGCTGAGTCCGAGCACCGTGTCACCGGGCTCCAACAGGGCGTGGTACACCGCCATGTTGGCGTTGGCCCCCGAGTGGGGCTGAACGTTGGCATGATCGGCGCCAAACAGTTCACAAATGCGCTGGCGGGCCAGGTCCTCGACCTGGTCTACCACCTGATTGCCGCCGTAATAGCGTTTGCCCGGGTAGCCCTCGGAGTACTTGTTGGTGAACACCGAACCGGTCGCCTCCATCACGGCCGGAGAGGCAAAGTTCTCCGAGGCGATCAGCTGCAGACCAGTGTTCTGCCGTTCGGTTTCGTTGGCGACAAGCCGGGTCACGTCATCGTCGTTGATTGTGGGCCAAGGCATGGGACACTCCAGATTTCTAGTTTCAACGTGCCCACGGCGAGTCCAACCGAGTCGGCTGGCCGTGGGGCCGCAGAACCTGCGGATTGGTAATGGTACGGGTTACGACCCGCTTACGCCGACTCGGGGTGACGCACCAGCTTCGCCACCCGTCGGGCGTGGCGACCACCGGCAAATTCGGCGGCAAGGAAGGCGTCGACCGCATCAAGGGCGACCTGAACCCCGATGAACCGTTCGCCCACGCACATTACGTTGGCGTCGTTGTGTTCCCGAGTGAGCCGGGCCGACGTTACGTCGTGCACCGTGGCCGCTCTGACACCGTCCACCTTGTTGGCGGCGATACAGATGCCGATGCCGCTACCACATACAGCGACACCCAAATCTGCTTCGGTGGACGCCACAGCCTCACCTACGGCACGACCGAAGTCCGGGTAGTCGACCGAGTCGAGTCCATCGGTGCCAAGGTCACTGACCTCGTAGCCCGATGAACGCAAATGTTCTGCAATCGTCGACTTGAGGGCGAAGCCTGCGTGGTCGGAGGCCACGGCAATCCGTCGACTGTTGGATTCAGATGATGTCACGACGGCGAGTGTACGGCGGGTTCAATTCCGTTGCAGCGGACGGCGGGCAACGACCGCTCTCGGACGACCGGCAAGGTCGTTGTGAACAGTGGCCTCGTCGAAAAGGCTCGCAGCCAACTGTTGAATCGTTGACGTCTGGTCGGGGGCCATCTCGAGGATCAACGAGCCTGCGTCGTGCAACCACGATGTTGCGGTCTCGACCAGGTGAACGAGATGTTGTTCCGCCGGTTCGGCAAACAACGCGTCAGCCGGTTCCCACCTAATCTGAGGGTCGATGTCGTCGTCATGGCCGACATAGGGAGGGTTGGAAACCACCACTGACAATCGACCTTGTAGCTCCGGTGACAGCGCCGCGAACCAAGATCCCTCGGCGAGGCGAACCCTCGAACCTTTGGTCCCGAGGCCCGCCAAGTTGGCTCGGGCCACGGTCAACGCCGCAGCGGACACGTCGGTCAGCCACACGTCGACATCGGAGCACTCGTAGGCCACCGAAAGGCCGATAGCACCCGAGCCTGTGCCCAAGTCGGCAACGATAACCGGGAGCTCTGCGACGTCTTCTGGGGTGACGTCTCCGGCGGCGTGACGGACCGATTCAACCTCGGTAACGGCGAGACCGGCCACCGTTTCGGTCTCAGGACGAGGAATCAACACCCGGTTGTCTACGAACAAGTCGAGATGGCGGAACCCCCACTGCCCCAACACGTACTGAAGAGGTTCCCCTTGACATCGACGTTCCACCATGGCGTCGAAATGAGCCAAGTGACGTTTGTGGGGAGCATCAGCCAGCACTTCGACCCACTCCCCCGGTTCGGCTCCGGTGGCCCGCTGGCCAATGAGCCGAGCGCTGATGTCAGCGTCAGGCACTCCGGCTTCAGCCAAGGAGCTTTGGGCTGCGGCAACCAGTGTCCGCCAGTCAAGATTGCCCGACGCCTGCTCGCTGTCGGTCATCAGTCGACCGCGGTGGAGCCAGCCGACTCTTCTTGCAGCTGGCGGGTTCGTTCCTCTTGCACCAACGCGTCGCTGACCTCGCCGAGGTCGCCGGCCAGTACCCGGTCCAGCTTGTGAATGGTCAAACCGATCCGGTGATCGGTGACCCGGTTTTCTTTGAAGTTGTAGGTTCGGATTTTCTCCGAACGGCCACCACCACCGGTTTGATCCCGGCGGGCGGCCGACGCTTCCAAGCGTTGACGATCCTCTTCGCGCTGCAGCAGCCGTGACCGCAGCACCTTCAGCGCCCGCTCCCGGTTTTGGAGCTGGCTCTTCTCGTCCTGCATGGAGACCACTTCGCCGGTAGGCAAGTGAGTGACTCGAACCGCTGAGTCGGTGGTGTTGACGTGCTGGCCACCGGCTCCGGACGAGCGGTAGGTATCGAAGCGAAGTTCGTTCATGTCGATGGCGATGTCGACCTCTTCAGCTTCAGGGAGCACCGTCACCGTGGCCGACGAGGTGTGAACTCGCCCCTGAGATTCGGTCACCGGAACTCGCTGCACCCGATGAGGACCGGCCTCGAACTTCATACGAGTCCAGACGTCGTCACCCTTCACCATGAACGTGACGTCGTCATACCCACCAAGATCGGACACGCTGGTATTCAAGACCTCGAAGCCCCAGCTTTGACCAGATGCGAACGACTTGTACATCTCGAACAGATCCCGGGCGAACAGGTTGGCTTCCTCGCCACCTTCGGCCCCTCGGATCTCGACGATCACGTTGCGACCGGCGTTCGGATCCTTCGGCAGAAGCAAAACCTTGAGTTCGGCTTCCAGCTTCTCGATGTCGGCCTCGGCGGCAGACGACATCTGCCGTAGCTCGTCGCGTTCTTCGCTGTCCGCTTCGGCCGACAACTCTTTGGCCGTCTCGACATCGTCATAGCGTTCCCGAAGTCTTCTAGTCAGGGACACGATGTCGCCCAGCGCCGCATAGCGCTTCGACATTTCGACGAAACGCTTGTTGTCGGAGACGATTTCGGGGTCGGCCATACGGGCCTCTAGCTCCCGGTACTCATCCTCCAAGGCGGTTAGGCGGTCAAGCATCTTACGAGCGTACCGACTCCCACGGGGCCTGAACGGAACGAACTGTCAGGTCCGACGGATCGGAGAAAAGAACTCGAAGCGGTTCGACCGCAAGGTGTCGGTCACGTTCGGGCAACACCAGCATCAAACGGGAATCGGGGTCGGTTCGTTGCCGATACTCGAAGGCTTCGGGAACAAGGTTGAGATCCACGCCTACCGAGCACACCACCGTCGTTCCGGCCGCGCCGGCCGCCGGTGGACAGTACGCCGCCGACGGTTCGCGGTCGAACACGCCATCAGCGGGCGTCAGCGGCGCCAACGGCTGCAATTCCGTCAGCTCGACGAGCGAGGGATCGTCCATCAACACTGAGCGCAGCCATCGAGGGCGAGCCAACCGGTTGAGCGGATGCGACGGCACCGGGCGAAGGTCTGACACGGTTTGGACCGCTCGGGCAAGGGCCTCGCCGTCTTCCAAGTGGCTGTTGAGGTACACCTGTAGTTCACGATCGGCCTCGCCGACACCGACTCGAATCCCGTCCGGCGTGAGTCGAGCCACTTCCAGTCCCATGACCTCGGCTACCAGACGTCCGTGATCGTCGATCACGCGCGCCCCGGCATCGGCCATTGACGACGCTGCGGTCCACGCCTTGACGTCCAGAACCGGAGGGATCAACATGTCGGCTGCCACCGCGGACACGCTTTGGGCGCCGTCTACTTCTTGAACCTCAACGTCGAGGTCGGCCAGGGATGGTTGAAGCAGTGAGACCCGTCGGGCGATAACCGATGCAGCCTCGCTCTCAGCGAAAATCGTCAAACCAGTCACCGTCGTCGACCCGTTGGCTTTGCGGGTGCGAGCGACTTGATGAAGCAGGCGTCCGAGGTCGGAAACGTCAACGGCCAGACCGAAAACCCGATCGTCGATGAACACAAGGCCCGGAACAGTGGTATCCGATACACCCGAATCGCCGCCGGGATCGCCTCTTTCGGCGCCAGCGTGGCGACGAGCCAACGATCTCAGCTTTGCCGCTTCCAATTGGGCGCGGCGCCGACAGACAAGCTCACCGTCGGATTGTCCCGGTGTGGATGTCATGACCGACTGATGTCAGCGGTGAGGCGGGGCACCGATTCGGCGACCTGCCAGCGGAAGTTACTCCGCAGCTTCAGCCTCGGAACCGCCCTCGGCGTTGCGACGACGACCGTAGCGACGCTCGAAGCGCTCAACGCGACCAGCGGTGTCAACGATCTTCATGGTTCCGGTGAAGAACGGATGGCTGGCGGACGAAATGTCGACCTTGGCCAGCGGGTAGGTGTTGCCGTCCTCCCATTCGACGGTCTCATCGGTATCGATGGTCGAACGGGTCAGGAACGAGAAATCGGCCGAGGCGTCCATAAACACCACGGGACGGTAATTGGGATGAATGTCGGACTTCATAAGTTGCTCGGCTTGCTTCTCGATTGATTGATTCTTGCGGGGAAAATTCCCATGGCCCGTAGGCAGCTATCCAGTCTGCCTCGGTTCGGCCCCAGTTGCTACCAGACAGCGGCAGCGGGCGTCGTGACCGCAGCAGAATGAACTACTAGACCTTTGACCTGGCGGCTATTCCGCCTTGACTCGGGCCGACTACTCGGCTTTGGCCCGGGCGATTTCGGAAAGGAACTCTTCGTTGGTTTTGAACATGGCCAGGCGTTCGACCAGCATTTCGATTCCGGCTGCGCTGGAGGCGTCTTCGCCGGAGGACAGTCCGCCCACAACTCGTCGAAGCTTCCATGAGGCTTCGACTTCTTTGCGGGACCGGAGCAGTTCTTCATTGCGAGTGGAGGAACCGTCAACATCAATGGCCGGGAAGATTCGCTTCTCGGCCAGTCGGCGGTCGAGCCGCAACTCCATGTTGCCGGTGCCCTTGCACTCTTCGAAGATGACCTCGTCCATTCTGGATCCGGTCTCGACTAGTGCGGTGGCCAAGATGGTCAGGGAACCACCCTCCTCGAAGTTCCGGGCCGCGCCCAGGAATCGCTTCGGCGGATACAGGGCGGCGGCGTCAATACCGCCGGAAAGGGCCTTGCCGCTTTGCGGGCCGGACATGTTGTAGGCCCGGGCCAGACGGGTGATGCCGTCAATGATCATGCAGACGTCTTTGCCGTTCTCGGCCATCCGCTTAGCCCGCTCCAAGGTGAGCTCGGCCACCGCGGTGTGCTCTTCAGGAGGGCGGTCAAACGTCGAGGCAATAACTTCACCGTTGGCGAGCGAGCGCTCCATGTCGGTGACCTCTTCGGGGCGTTCGTCCACCAACAGAACCAGCAGCTCAACCTCGGGGTTGTTGGCCTCGATGGCTTTGGCGATGTTCTTCATGATCGACGTCTTGCCGGCCTTGGGAGGCGACACGATCAGCCCACGTTGGCCTTTCCCGATCGGGGCCAGCAGATCAATGATCCGCGTCGTCATGTTCAGCGGCTCGTCTTTGGTTTCAAGGACCAACCGCTCGTCGGGGAACAACGGGGTCAGTTCCTCGAAGTTCCGCCGAGATTCCATTTGACCAGGATTTTGGCCGTTGATGGCGGTGATCTCGCTCAGCGCCGGATTCTTCTCGTTGCGATTGGCGGGCCGGCAGGTACCGGTCAGATGGTCGCCTTTACGTAGTCCGAATTGGCGGACCTGCTTGACCGACACGTAGGCGTCGTCACGGCTGGGAAGAAACCCGTTGGCCCGAAGGAAGGCGTAGCCTTCGTCGCGCAGGTCGACGTAGCCCTCAATGGACAAAGGCGCTTCGCTGACCGGATCGTTGCCGGCATCATCGCGATCGCGTCCGCGGCCCTTGCCCCGGCGGCGGTTGCGTCGGTTGCCCGACTCGACATCGTCGCCTTTGGCGTCGTTGTTTCTGTCGTTGTTCCGGTCGTTGCGACTGTCGTTGTTCCGGTCGTTGCTCTTCGAGTCGTTGCCCTTGGAACCCTTGTCGTTCCTCGAACCTCGACCGCCGGAACCCCCACTCTTGGATTCGGAGCTCTTTGCCTCAGCGGCACTCTCGTCAGATGCCTTGGTCTTGGCCTCAAGCTCGGGCTCGGCCGGAGTCTCCGAAGACTCGCTGCCGCCTTTGTCGCTGTCCGCGCCGTTGGCGCCGGATCGCTTGGCGGAACCCTTCGACGGTGCCGTGGACCCTTCGTCCATAACGTCGACCTCCCAGTCGGCGAGCGGTTCGCCGTCCGGGCCAAGAGGATGATCAGGCTCGGCGCGGCCGGTTAGTTGAAGGATTTGGTCGATGAGGTCGGCCTTCTTCGCCCGGCTGCTGGCAGAGCCACCCAGCGCGGTGATGATGGTCTGAAGCTCAGACTTTTCCTTCTTCTCAAGTCCCTCGCGCTCGACAGTCATTTGGTCGCTCACGGATACTCCTCACAGTTTCCTCGGTGCATGCGCTTCTCAGTACATGTATCGGTGCAGGTCAGAATCAACAGACGGGTAGTGGCACAGGTCGAATCGAACCTTGATGACTCAACCCCTGCGACGCGGCCACCCCACAAACCGATCTGCAGGCCCGCGATGCGGGCAGAAATGGTGGCGCCCCTGGTACCCGTAAATGGTAGCGCCACCGTCTCCGAATGACTCTCAACCCCAGCCGCAGGCTTGGTAGACCGCCGTCGGCTACGACGGTGTTTGCAGTGAACGCAAACGTGAAGCCACCACCGACAAATCGTTGTCGATCTCGTCGTAGTTCTCTTTGCGGTCGAAGAGATCGGCCAGATGTTCAGGCAACTCGGGACGGGTCCCCAATGCCGACTCGACTGCGTCGGGGAACTTGGCGGCATCGGCGGTAGCCAGTGTGATCACGGGCTCGTCGTCGAAGCGGTTGTTCTCTGCGGCGTAGCAACGGGCCGCGCCAAGTCCGATGGCAGTGTGCGGCTCGACAACCAAACCGGTCTCGGCGTGTGCTCGCTTGATCTCGTCCAGCGTCTCGTCATCGCTGAGTCGGTAGCCGACGAAGGAGGCGTCGATAAGACGGCACCACTCCGCGGGGACATCGGCCCGGCTCGCCGAACGCAACTCGGTGAGCAGTCGGGCCACCGCCGCTCCGTTGCGCCCGCTGGTTTCCCATAGGAGCCGCTCGAAGTTGGACGACACCTGAATATCCATACTGGGGCTCAACGACGGCTCAACCTGGTGAATCTCGAGTGAACGCCGCTCGAAGAAGCGGGTCAACACGTCGTTCCTATTACTGGCCACGATCAAGGTGTTCACCGCCAGGCCCATCTGTTTGGCGTACCAACCGGCGAGAACGTTGCCGAAGTTGCCGGTGGGAACCGAAAACGTCACCGGGCCGCCGTCGGGCCGGACACTCCTGGCCGACGTGACGTAGTAGACGATTTGGGCCATGACCCGGGCCCAGTTGATGGAGTTGACCGCTCCCAGCGATACCGCCTCTCGAAGGTCCCGGTCATTAAACGCCGCCTTGACCAGATCCTGGCAGTCGTCGAAGGTGCCGCGAACGGCCAGGTTGTGGACGTTAGCGGCGTCGACCGTGGTCATTTGTCGACGTTGCACATCGGACACCCGTCCAGCCGGGTGAAGAATCACCACGTCCACCGAGTCGAGCCCGGCCAGTGCTTCGATGGCGGCCGAGCCGGTATCCCCCGAGGTGGCACCGAGGATGGTGGCCCGGCGGCCCCGGCGGGTCAGCTCGGTGTCGAGCATCCGGCCGACCAACTGCAGGGCAACGTCTTTGAACGCCAACGTCGGACCTTGGGTCAGGTCGAGCAGGTGATGCCCGCCGCCGACGTCGATGATCGGACACACCTCACGGTGACGAAAGCTGTCGTAGGCCAGGCCCACCATCGTTTCCAACTCGGGCACATCAAACGTGCCGGCAACGTACGGAGCGATAACGGCCACCGCGGCATCCCGGTAGTCGGTGTCAGCCGAAATGTCGGGAAGGGGTGGGAACTCGACCGGACAGTACAGGCCACCGTCGGTGGCCAGTCCGGTCAGCAGGGCGTCGCCGAAACCGAGCTGTTCGGCCTGGCCCCGGGTTGAAACGTACGTCGATCGGGTCATGATTCGACAACGCGCAGAACGCTGTGAATCTCCTCCACCGACTCCAACTCGTTGATGGCGGTAATCGTGGACTGCATTTGTCCTTCGAACGCGGTGTGGGTGAGAAACGACAGCCGGGCTGTCTCGCCGGTGCTCTCCTGTTGATCCATGGACCGGATGGAGATGCCGTTGGCGGCGAACGCCCCGGCGACCGCGGCCAACACGCCCGACGAATCGACGGTCGACATGTTGAGGTAGTACGCGGTTTCGATGCTGTCGACCGGCCGAATCTTGGCTCTGGGCCCTTGAGGCACCGGCCGGAACGTCGAGCGTTTCCAGTTGGTGGCAGCGTCGATCATGTCGCCAAGGACGGCGCTGGCGGTTGGGGTACCACCGGCTCCACGGCCATAGAACATCATTTCGCCTGCCGCTTCGCCTTCGACGAACACGGCATTGAAACTGTCCCGCACTGACGCCAACGGGTGCTCGTTGGGGACCATGGCCGGGTAGACGGTCACCCCGATCTCGGACCGATCGTCGGTTGACTCGTCGGATGGGGCGAATCGCTGGGCTACCGCCAGCAACTTGATGACGTGGTTGAAGCGTTCAGCGAAGGCAATGTCGCTGGCGGTGACCCCAGCGATTCCTTCGTGGTACACGTCGCCTGCAACCACCTGGGCGCCGAACGCCAGCGAGGCCATGATGGCTGCCTTGGCGCCGGCGTCGTAGCCTTCGACGTCGGCTGTCGGGTCCCGTTCGGCGTAACCGCGTTGTTGAGCTTCGGCCAGCGCCTCGGCGTAATCGGCGCCCTCTTCGGTCATCTTGGTCAAGATGTAGTTAGTTGTGCCGTTGACGATTCCCATTATCCGCTTGATGTCCTCGCCGAGCAGAGACTCCCGCAGCGGTCGGACGATGGGAATAGCTCCGGCAGCCGCTGCCTCGAACAAGATGTCGACCCCGCTCGACGCTGCTGCCGTATAGAGCTCGGCTCCGACGTTGGCCAAAAGTTCCTTGTTGCCGGTGACCACCGGTTTGCCCGACTTGAGTGAGTCGAGGATAAGGCTGCGAGCCGGTTCGACGCCACCAATCAGTTCGACCACCAGGTCGACGTCAGGGTCGTTGACGATCGACTCGGCGTCGGTGGTGAACACCTCATCGTGACTGCGCCCACCGGGGACAACAGTGTCACGGTGTTTCGACAAATTTCGTACCGCTATGCGGGTGATGTCAAAGCGCACACCAGCCGAGGATTCAACCTCCTGATTGCGTTCCTCGATCAGTCCGACAAGCGCACCGCCGACGTGTCCGCAGCCCAACAGGCCGACTCTTACGGTCGAGTCCATATCGCTTCCCATAGTCTTCTCTCGTTACGTTTCCGGTCTTGCGGGCGTCCGGACGCTCTTGCCTTGGCGAGGCCTCCGGCTGAGCGGACGGTTAGTTCGTCAACGAGCCACAAAGCCCGTTCGGATCACCGTAATAGGTGAGCAGAGTAGCCGTTCCTGTGCAGACCGACGGCAGATTAGCGGAGGCGTCGGCCGGGGTGCCGTAGTCGGCTGTAGTGTCGTCGTCGCTAAGAGACTCAACGCCCTGGCTGATGAACAAGTCGAGCAGACCGGGTTCGCCGACAATACTGCGATCCAGTCGCCAGTCACCGTCGGCGGCACCGACCAGGTCGGCCAGCTGCTGATGTGCTTCTTCCCTGGTTCCGATGCTGTCGATGAGGCCACGAGACATTGCTTGCTGTTCACCGAAGATCAGGGCACCAAGATCGTTCTTGATTTCACCGGAGGAGATTCCACGGCCATCAGCTACGTGATCGACAAACTCGTCGTAGGCGTCGTCCAAACCTTCGGTCAACGTTTTGCGTTCCTCTTCGGTCATGTCCCGATAGGGGTTTCCGAAGTCTTTGTGGCGACCGGCGGTCAGGTACTCGAATTCGATTCCACCTTCGGTGGTGACGCCGCCGCCCAACAGACCTCCGTCGAGGGCGACAACATCGTTGTAGCGGGGGAACGGACCGAAGATCACGCCGATGCTGCCGACCAGGGTGCCATGGTCGGCCACGATCTCATCGGCACCGGCCATGGCGTACATGCCACCCGACGCGCTGATTCCCGAGACGTAGGCCACCACTGGTTTGCCGGTCTTTTCTCGGTATTCGGCAACGCCGTCGGCGATGGCCTTTGAGCCGTAAATCGTTCCGCCCGGCGAGTCGACCTCAAGCAGGATCCCGTCAACCGATTCATCTTCAGCCAACTCGGCCAGCGTCTCTTTGACGTTGTAGCCGTAGGTCACTCCGGTCACGGTCGAGAACAGTCCTCCCCCACCGCCTCGCTCTTCTCCAAGAATCGGGCCGAACACCGACACGGCCACCAGCTCGGTTGAACCGCCGCGGTCACCGGCAATGAACTGCCGTCCCGCAGTTGTTTCCAACGTTTCGTCGCCCCCGGCGGCCGATCCGATGGCGGCGAACGCCGAGCCCAGCACGATGAGGGCCAGCAGTGGAAGTCCAAACAAGATCACCAGCGCCGTCAGCGCCTTGATGGCTGTCCTGGCGATGGCAGAGCCAACCGACTCAACCGGAGCCATACCTGGTGCCGGCCACGGACCGTTGTACCAGCCCCCGTTGTTGGCCGGAGCAGAAGCCGGCGCCTGGGCCGGTCCGGGCATCGGGCCAGCGGGCGAAGGAGGTACCGGTTGGTTCGCCGGTGTCTGGCCGGACACCGGTCGGGCGTCAACAGGAGGGGGAATGTTGGAGGCCGGGGCACCACTCGGAGGGGGGCCGGGCTGACCGGCGCCGGGTTGTCCAGGTGATTGTGGTAGTCCTTGGTCTTCCATCAGTTGTTCTCCAGTACCGTCCGCGGGCCTCAAAAAGCGATCGTTGCCGCCGTTTCGCCTGATTCTATCGGTTGAGCGCGAGCGGCCAGGATCGCCACCTAGTGACCGACTAGCCTCACGCGGTGGCGGGGCGAAACAACCGATGGCAGATCAACACTCAGGTGCTGGCTCTGAGCGACCGATACCCCGTTCATGCGCCCAGAGCGACGGACAATGCCCACTCCGTTCAGTTCCGGACTAAGAGGATTCGCCGAGGTCGGCCTCCCAGTCCTTTTCCTTGCCGGTATCACGCTGGTCGGAGTTCGTTCCGCCGCGCCCGGTGGCCCGACCACCATCTCAGAGTCGGACTTGTCCGTAGTCGCAATGGCCGGTGCCGACGACGAAGTCCGAGCAGACACATCGGCGACCACCGGCGGCGTCGTCGAGGACTCTGAGGCCATCATCTCTGTCCAGCCAGGATCATCGGTACGAGCCGAAGCGACCATCTCGTCCGCACCTGCATCGTCTGTGACCCAAAGTGACGACGGCCCCAGCGGAGAAGCATCAACTGAGACCTCATCGACCCCGGCGCCATCGACGGTCGAGGTGCGACGGGCCGCTGTCGAAGCAACCGAACGACTCCTCGACGAGTTCGAGGACGCAACAGTGGAGGAACAGCAACGGTTGTTGGATGACTACTGGCAAGCGGTCGTTCGCCATTCCGGCACCGGATTCACCGACCTCTCCCAGTACGACCTGCCGATCCTGTTCATACCCGACCCCGACCGTGGCCTCAGGCCGGTACTGGCCGACGACTCGGACGAGACCGTCGAGCCACCTGTCGCAGTGGCCTCGCCCGAGCCCGAGGTAGCCCTGCCCGTCGTCGTAGTCGCGGATCCCTCCGAGGTGACAACCGATCCCGAGCCGACCTCAACCACACCGACGGCTACGACGCCGGCATCCGACGACACGACGTCACCGACCGATTCCCGTGCACCCGCTGCAGACGACTCAACCACTGATGATGCAACGACTGACGAAACAAGCACCGACGTCGAAGATGACAGCGAACGTGGAGAGAAACCAGCAGACGCCGACGCTGACCCGGAGACCGACGACCCGCAGCCGGAGGACGATCCGGCCGCTCCAGACACCGGTGCTGACACAGAAGCTGACACCGCCTCGGACCCAGACGCTGACGAGCTGACTGATGCAGCGCCCGATCCCGACTCCACCGAACCTGGTGATGAGGACGCGGCAGATAGTGAGACATCGGCGACAGACTCTGGCTCCGAATCTGATCCCGGCTCCGAATCTGAATCTGAATCTGATCCAATCGAATCGATAGCGACCGAAGCCCCAAGGGAGCTGAAGCCGCTGGCTGAGCCGGTCTATCCGGCGGTCCCCGACTCGATCTGCCCCGTACCGGTAGACGAGCCGGAGATCCCGCTCGAACTCGACACGGACCCGCCAGAAGAAGAACACCAAGAAGTTGTCGTAGAGCTTGACCCGGCGACCGAAGAGCCGGTTGTCCTGCCATTCGATGAGGACGAGCTGGCGATCGACAACCAGGCGGAACCGGCGGTTGACGCCGACCTGGTCATCCCACACCCGTTGGACACAACACCAGAACAGCCGCTCGAGAGCCTCGAAGACGTTGCCGAGACGGCTACCTCAGAAACAGCGACGCCTGAGGCGGAGACCTCAGAGACGGTGCCCGGGGCGCCCGAGGTGGAGACGCCCGAAGCTGCGACATCTGATGCTGATGAGCCCGCCGTGTCGAACCCGGACTGTTCGACGTCGGACCTCGAACCAACAGCAGAACCGCTCAGCGTCGATGCTGAAACCGAAGACACAGAAACCGCCATCTTGGCCCTCTTCAGCTTCGGTGATGGGCTTCGAGACCCAGACCTGGACTGAACACATGGGTCGCACGTCTCCGAACTATTCGGACCACGACGCACCCAAAAGGCCCAGGACCGAAGAAACGACTTCAGGTCACTTCTGGATCCGACCGATGCCTAACGTATGGCGAAAAGAGCGGGATGGCGGATCCCGGGACTCGGCGTTTCAGCTGGCTACCGGGCACTTGTTCAAGCGGCAATTCCAGCAGGAATAGTAGCCGCGATAGGCGTTGGAGCGTTGGTGCTTACCCAACCCGACGACAACGCGGTGGGCACGATCGAAGAGGCGATCGTCCTCGACGACGCCGCATCAGGTATGGCGTTCTCAAGTGATGCTGACGCCGGGCGCACCAGAGCCGACCTGGAGGCATCAGCCAGTGGCGACGACGCGTTACCCAGCGAGGCTGACGCCGACCACGTCTCCGAGCCCGATGCCACCCAGCGGGCGACTGCAGCCAACGCCTCGACCGAAACCGGACTGCGAGAACAGCTGTCGGCCGAGCCGGCAAGTCAGTCGAGCTCCCACCCACTTCATGCCTCAGAGCCGAATCACGCTGCTTCATCGGACACCCCCGACGGACACCTCAGCCGCATTCTCGGTTACGGGAGTCCGGACGGTCTGCTGACCGGGCCAACGGCGACCTCATCGCCCACGACCGCTGAACCAACCACTCAATCCACCACTGTCGCGCCGACGTCCTCACCTGACACCACCGAAGTCACCGCCAAACCGACAACGGCAGCCGAACCGACTACAACAGCCAAGCCAACAACAGCCAAACCGACAACGACGGCAGAACCAGCGACGACAGTGACAACCGCCGCCGAACAGGCCGCTCCAGCCAACAGTGACGCCGACGCTTCCACGTCCAAGGGGCAAAACAACGGCCGACGCAACGGACAGGACAACGGCCGCAAGGTCGGTCAGAACAAGGACCAGTCCGGCTCCTCGCCAACGGTGGCGGCGAAGCCTGAGCGCCCGGGCAAGACAAAGAAGCCGTCGACCACTGAAGCCGTGGTCAACAACCCGCTGAGGCAAGAGCCAACGACCACCGAGTCGTCACCGGCGACGTCGGGCGAACCGGCCACGACCACAACAATGCTGGTCGCCGCCGCATCCACCACCACGACAACCGTCGGCACCACCGTCTCTTCGACCACGGTGCAAGACGTGGTCACGACCCTGTCGACGTTGGTAACCACCACACTGCTGGAGGAGATCGCCACAACGACGCAACAGTCGACCTCGTCAAGCTCAACGACCTCCAGTTCGACAACTGCATCGCCGACCACTGCATCGACCAGCCAACCTCCAACCACCTCGCCGACGACGGCGCCCCCAACAACCTCGAACGGAGGCTCGAATGCGCCTTCCAATGGAGGTACCGGCAACGGGACATGTTCACCTGGCGCAGGTGCCGGAGTCTTCCGCACCTCGGGCACCGACATTTTGGACCCCTGCGGCAACCAGTTCGTGGGAGGCGGGTTCAATGCCGCCTACAACATGTTTGACTTCCCCTACGTCTATCAAGGAACCGACAACGGAGTATTCGACGTCTGGCTTAACGATTCGAGCAACGGCGGCTACTTCCCCGGCGGTGGCGTAAGCTCCGGTCAAGTTTGGGACCCGACGTCGAGCTCGCACGTCGATCTTCCCGACCGCTACTACGCCATCAACGGCGCAGCCACCCCCAACGTCGCACAACCCAACAATCATTGGAATCAACGGTTTGTCAGAGTCAACCTGGTCAGTCAAGGCGAAGGCGGCTCACCCACCGTCTCCGAGACGCTGACCGCCGCCATTCCCGACGTCTACGAAGGCATCAACTACGGGGTGGTCCAGATGATCGAAGCCCACGACCTCACCGGCCAGAACATTACCGCCACCGGCGCCTGGAACGACCCGGGCTCGTCGTTCAGCGGATCATTCGGAAACGTCGTTCGATTCGTTGACGGGCTGGTCGACGAATTCGGCGTAGGCAACGCCGGAGGGGCCAACGCCCGCCAAGAGGGCTACGTGTGGTTCAACCCGACCAACGAACCGTGGGGCAACTCCCATGTCAACGGCTGCCCGCCCGGAGCGTTCTTTGACACCCAGACGTTCTGGATCGAACGTATCCGCAACCACCACAGCGCAGAGAACATCATCGTTATCGACGCCTCGGAGTGGGGCCAGGACCTTCGGGCCATGGCCAAGGGCTGCTACGACTCGTGGTGGCAGTCGCTCAAGAGCCACTCCTCCGGCGACCTGACCCGCAACCTGGTCCTGTCATGGCACGCCTACGGTTCGCGCATTGACGGCGGGTACGAGGCCTACACCTACTCCTCCATGGACGCCGACCTCGCCGCCGCCACCGCCAAGTTCCCTCTGCTGGTCGGCGAATACGGTGAACCGGCCGGTACCGGCGTGGACTTCGCCGGTCCGTACCAATGGAACCAGGCTGCCGTCTCGCTACTGCTGACCGACAACTCCGGTCCCGCACTGGCCGACAAATACGATCTGCTGATGGGCGTGTGGCATGCCACCGGCGACTCGTCGTACGGACACATCTTCAAGATCGTTCGGGGTCCCAGCGCCCAAACGTTGGACGGCAAAGCCACACCGTTCTGGGACATCCAATCGGCCAACGACCCGAGACTGGAGAACCTGGGTAGACACCACTGGAACTACTCACATCGCAACGGGTAGCGAACTGGGGTTTCAGCCCAAGTCGGTAGACAGCAGATCGTCGTAGGTTTCGCGTCGTACCACCAGCCGGGCGTCGCCGTCGCGGCAAAACACCACCGGCGGGCGAAGAATCTTGTTGTAGTTCGAACCCATCGAGTGTCCGTACGCTCCGGTCACCGGAGTGGCCAGAACATCTCCGACCATCAGCCCGGAAGGAACGGCCGCCTGGCGGATCAGCAGATCGCCGGACTCACAGTGTTTACCAACGATGCGAACCCGGTCGGACCGTTCGGCCAACACGTCACGGGGCAAGAACGCCTCGTAGCCCGACCCGTAGAGCACGGGTCGAGGATTGTCACTCATACCGCCGTCGACGGCCACGTAGGTTCGAATGCCGGGCAGTTGCTTGACCGTGCCGACGGTGTAAAGGGTGACCGCTGCGGCCGCCGCTACCGAACGACCAGGTTCGATACCGATAGCGGACTGAATCCCGGCTTCGGCCGCCGCCTTCTTGATCATCGACGACCACTGCGTGATGCTGGGAGCTTCCTCGCCTTCCACGTAGGGCACACCCAACCCGCCACCGACAACCAACTCAGGCAGTCCGAGCGGGTTGGCGAACTCAGCCAGCACCTCGACGGCGGCGGCGAACGAGTCCACTCGAAACACCTGGGAGCCGATGTGAGCATGGATGCCGAGCAGGTTGACCGCAGGCGACTCCTGGGCGCGATCGACAGCGGCCTTGGCCGCTCCGGTTGACACCGTGAAACCGAACTTGGAATCGTCTTGGCCAGTGGCCACGAACTCGTGCGTTTCAGCCTTGATGCCGGGAGTGATGCGTAACAGCACATCGGCGGTTCGGCCATCGGCGGTATGTAACTCTTCTAATCGGTCGAGTTCATCCTCGGAGTCGACCACGATGCGGCCCACGCCGTGCTCCCGAGCCAACACCAACTCTGCCAACGACTTGTTATTCCCGTGGAAGACAAGCCGATCGGCCGGCACACCGGCGGCCAAACAAACATGCATCTCGCCACCGGAGGCAACGTCAATCCCCATGCCCTCTTCGAAGGCGATACGGGCCATTGCCTTACACAGGAACGCTTTGGAGGCGTAGGTGGCGTGAGCGCCGAAGGCGTCGACCGCTTCGCGGCAGCGCGCCCGAAGGTGGTCCTCGTCGTAGACGAAAAGCGGCGTACCAAATTCGGCGGCCAAGTCAAGGGTGTCGCAGCCACCGATGGAAAGACGGCCCTCGGCGCCAACGGTGGCGTTGTCGGACAACAAGTGCCATGGCAAAGGATTGGAAGTCTGCACGGGGGTCACTACGACACCGCTCGATCACATGGATTCACGATCGGGCCGATCACATCGACTCGGGCGCACTGACGCCGAGCAGGTCGAGACCAATGGCCAGACCGATTCGCGACGCCTCCACCAGCCACAGCCGAGCCTGCTGCAGGTCGGCGTCCACGTCATCGCGCAGAACCGGGCAGTCGTGGTAGAAGCCGTGGAAGGCCCGAGCCAGCTCCCGCACCCAGTTGGAAACATGGTGTGGGGCCCGCTCAGTGCAAGCGAATTCGAGTACCTCGCCCAGAGCGGACAGCTGCCTCAACAGCTCAAGTTCCCGCTCGTGGCTGAGGGGGCTCACGTCGACGTCGGCGAACGGCTTGCGCACGATTCCCCGCTTGTCGGCTTCGATCCCGATGTTGTGCACCCGGGCGTTGGCGTACTGCACGTAGAACACCGGGTTCTCCGACGCCTCGGTCTTGAGCAGGTCAAGGTCGAGGGTTTGCGGCGAGTCCACCGACTGAAGCAGATAAGCGAACCGGGCCACGTCGGCACCGACCTCGTCCACCAGGTCCCGGATCTCCACCAGGTTGCCAGCCCGCTTGGACATCTTGACTTCTTCACCGCCCCGCATCAGCTTCACGTTCTGGCCGATGATCGCTTCATAGGTGTCGCCACCGGAGCCAAGGGCTTCGAGCGCGGCCTTCATCCGAGGTACGTAGCCGTGATGATCGGCACCGAGCACATCGATGATGTAGTCGCCCCGGTTGTATTTGTCGAGGTGGTAGGCGATGTCTGGCGTCAGGTAGGTGTAGTCGCCGTTGCTCTTGATCAGCACCCGATCCTGGTCGTCGCCGAAGTCAGACGTCCGCAGCCAGGTCGCTCCGTCAGCCTCGTACACGTGACCTGATGCCCGCAGCCTGTCCATGACCGCCGCTTCGGCGCCGGTGTCGACCATGGACTTCTCGCTTGACCAGGTGTCGAACACCACGTTCAACTGCTCCAGCGACTCCCGGGCATCGGCCAGCGACCGTTCGATGCCCCAGGCGACCGGGTCGACGTCATCGGGCATTTCGGCCGCCCACTCGTCGATGTAGGCGCCCTGATAGCCGTCTTCGGGAACCGACTCACCGTTCTTGGCCGCCGTCAACGACGCGCCGAACAGCTGCGTTTGCCGGCCCCGGTCGTTGATGTAGAACTCTTTGTGGGGGGCGTAACCGCACCGGGCCATAATTCGGGCGACCGAGTCGCCATAGGCGCCCCACCGGCCGCCACCGGCGTGGATGGGTCCAGTCGGGTTGGCCGACACAAACTCGATGTTGACCTTCAGGCCATCACCAAGGTTGATCCGGCCGTAGTCCGCTTCACCTTCGGCCAGCACTTCCGCCAACACGTCGTGTAGCCAGGTGGCAGCAAGCCGAAAGTTCACAAACCCTGGGCCTGCGATTTCAAGCGCTTCAACATGGGCGGGCCGATTCTCGGTGAGGTAGTCGGCCAGCTGCTGGCCCAACTCCCTGGGGTTCCGACCGGCCGCCTTGGCCGACACCAGCGCGGCGTTGGTAGACCAGTCACCATGCTCGCGCCGAGCCGGACGCTCCACTACCAAGCCGGAGGGAACAGAGTCCACTCCGAGGTTGGATAATGCGTCGGCGACAGCGTCGAACAGCTGGTCTTTAATCATGACTCGATCGTACAACCGACAGGCAACAAGGGGGCTCGGAATTCCCAGCCCCCTTGTCGTTCAAATCGGCGATTTAGCGGACGGCAATCAGCCGGCCGATTCCAGGGTCGATCGCCACGTCCCACTGTCGACCTCGCTCAACGATTGGGCGAAGCCAACGGCCTCGGTCTGCGATATTCCCGTGACCCGGAGGGCGGCGACATGGCCGGCATCAGGTGACCAGGCGATCACCGTCTCAGTGTTGTCACCGCTACCGGTCGAGTAGACGTAGGCCGAACCAGCGGCCAACTCAACGACATCCAGCGAGGGAACACCGAACTCGTACACAGCGTGGCCGACGGCCTCCAACTCATCATCAAGCTGACGTGCGGTCACCAAGGTGAACGCCGGCCAGCCGGCACCGTTCGATGTCGGAGAACTGGTTACTTCGGTGCGCTCAAACACGGTGGAGTTGTTGTGCAGGCGGACGACGGTTTCCAGTCCGCTGGAGCCACCGTCAAAGTCAAGTTCGAAAGAGTCCAGCCGGGTGCCCTCGGCCACCAATTCGAGATCGACGGATTCGCTGGCCGAGGCAAAGCTCACTTGACCAACATCGTCGGGCTGCTCGACGGACAAGGTATTCGCGACGCTCCCGTTTCCAGCCCCGAGATCGTCGGCAAACGGCTTGTGGGCAACGGAGACCAGATCCTGGAAGCCGTCATCGGTCTGACGACCGACAACCAGGCGGGACCCGATTTCGAACAGCTCAGCCTCTTCTTTGGAGGCGAACGAGACGGTGACCGTCGGATCATCCTGGGAGTCCGGCAACAGATACAGAGCGGCGTCTTCGCCGGTTGCGTCGGCGCCACCAAGCACCTCGTGCCATGTGGTCCCGTCGACGGCGGACATCTGCTCGGCGAAAGCAATTGCTTCATCGTCGGGCTGTGGTGTCATCAGCACTGAAACGAAGCCGTCGGCCGGTGACCAGGCCACGATCGACACCCTCCCGAAGGGCAGCCCCTGGGTGTCAGCCCAGCCGGGGCGACCGTTCACGGTGATCGATCTAAGTGACGGGAACATGAAGTCAGCGGCCCAGGCGATCGCCTCGGTCGGCTCGTCGGCCGTCATCGTCATCAGGCGGAACGAGGGTGCATCACCCTCTTCGTCTGGTGGTTCGTGGACGAGGGTGGAGGCGGCGATCTCGCCCACATTCTCGACTCGGCTAATCTCTTCGAAGTCGGACTGGGCACTATCGAACGACAGTCGTCCATCGGTCATCGCGGTTCCGGCAACCAGCGTCTCCAGCGCCGGGTCGCCGAACTCCGCCTGGTAAACGATGAACGTCCCGTCGTCGAGACGTTCGACCACACCTTCGTCGTAGGACTCCATCAGTGTCCGACCGGCTACCTGTTGGTTCTCGGTGGGTTCGTAGTGGAACCAACCCTGGTCCTCGGTGTGAATGACGGCGTAGACCGACGCCAATCCGTTGCTGGCGGGCTTGCCAACAGCGATCCGGGAGAGTCCTCCTTCGATCGAGGCCTCGGACCCGGAGTCCCACTCGACATAGGAGGTCAGGTCCTCGGCGTTGGGTGGCAGCAGGTGCAAGATGCCGTCGTCGCCGACCACGGTGGCCACGTCAATGTCGCCGGCCGCGCTGTCGGCATCGGTTGAGGGCAACGCCTCGTCCTGGGAGGCGGCAGGTGTTGTTTCCGTCGGTTGACGGGACTGTCCGAAGTAGGCCACGCCGAGCGCGGCGATCATCAGTGAGGCGGCGACACCGAGCAGCCAGGAGCTTCGAGAGCGTGAGTCGGCCTGTTCAATACGACGCTCGGCCAGGGCTGGCAGGAAGCCCAGTTCTGAAGGAGCCGAGGCGTCGGTCTGGTCGGCCACGGCGGTGAAGGTTCGTCGGAGACGGTCTTCCATCTCATTGTCGGT
>CALJMD010000080.1 GCA_937981915.1 uncultured Acidimicrobiales bacterium | reverse complement strand
AGTCGTTCGACGGGCTCCTGACCGTGTTGTGCAAAGGCATAAGGGCAATCCCCTGACCCTCGAGGATTCGCCCCTCACCAACATCTCCGCTCGACGCAAGCTCGTAGCCATCTGCGTCTCCACCGTGATGGTCATGGCCGGCCAAGGCATTATCAGCCCGGTGTTACCGCTGTACGCCAAGGCGCTCGACGTCTCCACCGTCATGATCGGCGCCACCGTAACCGCATTCGGGTTGGCTCGGCTGATCACCAACATTCCCGCTGGCCTGTTCGCCGATCGGCGGGGGCGACGGACCCTCCTCATCGGCGGACCACTCATCGTTGCCGTCGGCATGGCCGGATCAGGACTGGCCGACTCGATTTGGCTACTCCTTGCGTTCCGCTTCGTCGCCGGTCTGGGATCGGGGATGTACATGACAGGGGCGCAGATTTACCTTCTGGACATCGCACGAGAGAGCGAACGAGGTCGCTATATCGCTACCAATCAAGCGGCGCTTCTGATCGGAGTGGGAGCTGGTCCAGCCCTCGGCGGGATCTTGGCCGCCCGCTACGGTCTAGCCGCTCCGTTCTTGGTGGTAGCCGCCGCTGGAGCGCTAACCGCACTGTACGGATTCGTTGCCCTCCCGGAGACACGGTGGGCTGAGGTTCAGCGGCACAGCTCCGAAACTAAGACAGCGGGTGAACTGACGCTCGACGCCGGTGGACAGTTGGGCAGAAGGGCCCTGTTGTTCAACCCGCAATTCTTGGCCATCGCCTTCATCTCTTTCTCGGTGTTTTCGATCCGCGCCGGTGTCCGACAAACGCTCGTCCCACTTCAACTGGACTCCCAGTTCGGACTTGGCGTGGACGACGTTGGGTTCCTGTTCACCGCCCTCGGGGTGATTGGGCTGATACTCATTTTGCCTGCCGGTTGGGCCGCCGATCATGTCCGACCGGAAACCGTGATCGTGCCGACAGGTTTGCTGGTGGGGGTCGGCATGTTGGTGGTGGCCACAGCCGGATCGCTGACGATCTTCATTGTCGGTCTGGTGGCGTCTGCGATCGGCTCAAGCGTCACCGGGCCGGCTCCGGCGGCGTTCGTGGCGGGGCTGGCGCCACCAGGACAACACGGCACCGCCATGGGCATGTACCGAACGGCGGGTGATCTGGGTGTCGTTGTTTCGCCACTACTTGGAGGCTGGTTGGCTGATACGTTCTCACCGTCGGTGGCCATCGCTTCGCTGGCCGCCATCATGATCATCGCCGCTCTGATCTTTCCCGTGGCCGCGGCCAAGCCGGGAACCAGAACGCCACTAGCATCGTCATAAGGTCATGAACAGATTCGCACCGAGGCACCTACTTGGACTTCTGCTACTCGTGGTCGGCTTGGCCGCATGTGGCGGCGACTCGCCCGATCCGGCCTTAGTCGACCCCGATCCAGAGGAGCTGCAAGTGGACGACGACGCGTCAACGCCATCGACGGCTTCCAGCGGCAATGACCCCGGCACCGAAGGCACCGGTTCTGATCCCGGCGTTGCGACCGCCAAACCGAACCCCGGAGAAGCCATGATCGGCTCGGCCAACATGGGTGGCGAGATCGTCGACCCCAAACCTCACCTCATTGACGACCTCGCCATCGCCGAGTCCTACCCCGAGCAGCTGGTTCTCTCTTTTACCGCCGGTGACGAACCGTGCCTAGCGGCCACGGCCACCGCTCTTGGTTCGGCCGACCAGGTCCGCGTCGTGCTGGAGGCCGGGATCACCACCGATGCGCTGACCCGAAGCTGTCTCGCAGGTCAGTTCCCCCATTCCCTCACCATCGCGCTATCAGAGGGGCTCGACGGTCGAGAAGTCGTCATCGAGCAACCCGAATCCGGCGACGCCGCAGGAGAAGACACAGGGGAAGACACAGAAGAAGACACAGGAGGAGACGCTGCGCCGGACGACAGCGAAACTACCGAAGCCGGCCCGGGCGAAGAGTCCGACGAGTCATCAGATCAAGCGATGACTCCACTGGACCCCGCAGACGTCGCCGCAACCCTGATCGGGATGGGCGAAGAAGCGGCCAAGGCGACCGCTGAGTCAGGCGGCTACGGCTGGCGGGTCATGGCCATCGACGGAGAAGAAATGATCGGTACCGCCGACTACGTCGAAGATCGCGTAAACGTGAAACTCGTCGGTGGTGTGGTGACCGAAGCCTGGATGGGGTGAGTCGGGCGTTAGGAGCGAGCTAGTCTCGGGCTATGGGAGACTACTCAACTGTTGAAACGACGGACCGGCTGATGGTGGTCACCATCAATCGCCCGGACGTCATGAACGCGCTCCACCCGATGGCCAACGCCGAGCTGGCCGGCATCTTCGATGACTTTCAGGCCGACCCGAATCTTTGGGTTGCCATCATCACCGGAGCCGGTGACCGGGCGTTCAGTGCCGGAAACGATTTGAAGTTCCAAGCGGAAGCCGACGGTAAACGGCCCGCTCATCCGACCACGGGCTTCGCAGGGTTGACCGCACGATGGGACCTGAACAAACCGTTGATCGCCGCCGTAAACGGGGTGGCCATGGGCGGAGGGTTTGAGATCGCCCTAGCCTGCGACCTCATCATCGCCTCCGACAACGCCCGCTTCGCGCTTCCCGAGCCCAAAGTAGGTTTGGCCGCCCTGGCAGGCGGTGTGCATCGCCTGCCGAGACACATCGGGATTAAGCGGGCGATGGGCATGATGCTGACCGGCCGTACCGTGTCGGCCGAAGAAGGCTACGACCTCGGGTTCGTCAATGAGGTCGTACCTCACGACGACCTACTGTCCAGCGCCAAGCGTTGGGCCGAGCAGATTCTGGCCTGTTCCCCGATGTCAATCCGTGCCACCAAAGAGGCCGCCTACCAGGGCCTCGACAAGCCAGGTGTCCGAGCTGCTTATGAGCACCGCTACGACGCAGTTCGAGCCATGATCGACAGTGAGGACTTTGTCGAAGGACCGAAGGCATTCGCCGAAAAACGCTCCCCGCAGTGGCAAGGCCGATAGACCCCCACTCCACGGCCGCTCCCTACAGCTCGGGTGGCACCATCCCGTCCTGGCCCACCGTCACCGTCACGAAGTCTCTGATGTTGGTGGCGATGTGGTAGCCGTCGGCCACTTGGACGCACAACTTGTGAACGCCCGGTTCCAGTGAGAGTTCGCTGACAAGAGCGCCGTTGCTTACCGGTTCGACTCCCGCCTCATCGACGGGGATCCGGTCTCCGGCTGAGACGCACGGCCGGTCGACCAAGATGTTCCAGTGCCCCTCGCCGTGACGCACCCGACCGGCAGCGGCCGGCAGTATTCCTTCAAAGACGACGTGCACCCGAAACGTCTCATCGACGATTGATCCGTCGGCGGGCTGGAGAACCCGCACTTTGGGCACCTCGTGCGAGCGGGCCTGACCCACCCATGTCGGCGACGGCGATGTCGCTTCGGCGCCGCCGCCACCCACCTCTTCAGCCGGGCCGGTGGTTGGACTGCATGCCGACCCGATAGCGACGAGCGCCGCCAAAAGGACAGCGCGCCTGCCCGGGCGCCGTCTAACGGTCACAGCGAGTCGTCAGACTGGCCAGCCGGAACCATGGTCTCGCCGGCAATGGCTTCACGTACCTGTTCAGAAATCGCCGGAGTCAGCCACTCGTCAGCCTCCGAAGACGATGGACGCATTCGCGCCAACAACGCCGCTGTTTCTTTGGCCGGGGCCGGGCGGCCGAACAAGAAGCCCTGCAATCGACAGTCGTGGTGTGAAAGCCAGTCTGCTTCCTCGGGGCGTTCGACGCCCTCGACTACAACCTCGAGATCGAGCGACTCCGCAAGCTGAAGCACAGCTGCCACAATCGACTGGTTTGTGGTCGACTCGTCAATGTCGGTGACAAACTCGCGGTCGACTTTCAAGATGTCGACGGGCAGCTTCTGCAGATAGGCCAGCGACGCATATCCCTGACCGAAGTCGTCGGTGGCCACAAGCAGACCTTCGTCCCGCAGCGCCTGCAGTCGACGGCCACCGGTCTCTATGTCGGAGATCTTCCCAGATTCGGTTATCTCGATGACCAGCGAGTCGGAATCCAACCCGCACTCAGCCAGATTGGCCAGCGTGTCGCTCACGAACGTCGCTTCCTCCAGGCGGCTGGACGAGACGTTTACATGAACGGGAACCACCGGTAGACCGCGATGGCGCCACGAAGCAATCTGGTTGCAGACTGACGCCAGCATCAACGCGTCCAACGCAGGAAGCAAGCCCTGTTGCTCGAGGACCGGAAGAAATCTGAATGGACTCTCGACCTTGCCATCAGCCCGTTGCCATCGCACTAAAGCCTCTAACGCCACCACTCGCCGACCGTGACGGTCCCAGATCGGTTGATACCAGGCGACAAACTCTCCGTTGTCTAGAGCTTGGGTCACTTCGTTGCGCAGCGTGAGCCGCTCTTGCACCACAAGGCGAAGATCTTCGTCGCTGATCACCGGGGAACCCGACGTCTTGGCTTCGCTGAGCGCAACGTGGGCCTCGAAGAGGAGCTGTTCAGCAGTTGTCCCCGGTCGAGCGACGGCGGCTCCGCAGCTGACGTTGATCTCGCCAGCCGCCTCCGGCCCATCGAATTCGTGGACGTCGACTGCGGCCACGACCTCGGCCAGATTTAGCAAATGCTGTTGCAGGTCTTCGTTGCAGTAACCCTGATCGGAGGAGCCGAAGACAATCAGGAATTGATCGCCGTCCATCCGACCCGTAAATCCGCCAAGAGAGTTCGCATAGCGCTGCAGTGCTGAGGCGACGTCGTGCAGCGCTTGGTCGCTGAGGGCTTTCCCGAGCGTTTCGTTCGATGATCTGAACTCGGTGAGGTCAACGTAGGCGGCGGCCGGTTGCGACTCGCTTCGTTCGTCGGAGTGTTCGTTCAGTAGGTCGGTCAGCATTTCCAACGACTTTCGACGGTTGAATACACCGGTCAACGGGTCATAAGTCGCCTGCGCCTCGATTTGCGAGGCATCCTGCCATCGTCGAACGGCCATAGATGCCAGCGCCAGGGCTCCCCTGGTTTCGTCGGTCCAAGGAACGCTTTCAAGGCCGCTTGCTCCGCTTGGGATGACGACCAGGGACGGTTCGCCAGTTGCCTCTGCATCCTGTTCGAGACTGATCAGGTAGTTTGAACGACCGTATTCATCAGCTCCGAGTAGCAGCGATATCTGAGCCAACGTGGAGTCAATGTCGGAGCCGGCCGCTATGGCCTCCAAACCCGCCACGTGCAGCTTCTGTTCGACCTCGCGACGACGGATTCGGTCCGCCATTTCATCGAAGGATGACGCCAGTCGGAAGATCTCATCCTGCCCACCGACCTGTTCGGCGATAGCGACACCGTAGTCACCACCGGTCAGCTCGGCCGCCCGGCGGCTGATCAAACCAACCCGAGTCGCCAGACGAACCGATGAGGACACTAGGAGGAGGCTCCCAGCGGTCACCGCAGCAACTACAACCAACAGCGTCAATGCCCGACCGGTTCGAGCTTCGCCAACGGCCGCCGTCAGTTTCTTCTGCTCATCCTGCATCGAAAGTTCGATTCGCTCTTCGAGTTCGCCGAGCCAGAGGTCGCTCTGCTCCACCCAACGCTCGGGACTAATCGCTGGTACGTCGAGCGACAGTTCGACGTCATTACGAATTTGAAGAAGAGATCCGTTGGCTCGCAGCGTTGGGCGATCGCTCTGAAACGTCTCGGCGAAACGCAAGTTGGTGTCTTGTGTGGCAATTGCTTCGATGGCGGCAGCATGTTGACCGGGCGCCCACTGCCCGTAGCTGAGAGCAAGCTCGATGGCGATCCGCTCGTCTAGATGTGCGCTTCGCGTCTCGGCCAGAGCCATCACCGCCATCAGTTCGGACTCATTGGTTGAACGCTCGGACACCACCTGCACTACCGAGTCCAGAGCGGAACGACGAGCCTGACGGTAGAGATCGACGACTTGCAGAGGAGTCACGTACCCCAGTCCCGCGTCATAGCGGGCTCCCTGAACGGACTCGATGTCCAACAGCGCGCCTCGCAGGGACGCCACTTCCATTGACTCGCTAAGTCCCCCGAGGGCTTCCAACCGCTGATCGGTCGTGACAAATTCTCGCCGCGAAGCCTGAGATTGGAGACGAGGGTCGCCCGACACCTTGGCAACCAGCAGCGCCTCGTCGGCCAATGCTCGATCGAGATCGGAGACGGCCTCGACCAGTTCCACCACTTCCAGCCCCACCGACGCTTCGTTCAGCGAGCTCGTTGACCGACCAACAACAATCCAGCCCAAACCAGCCATTGTGACGGTCGGCACCAGAAGAAGCGCGAGTAGACGTGGTCGCATTAACCGTCTTGTCGGCTCGACGCAGGCTGAGCATTACCAGATTTCGAGCATCGCTACATCTACAGCATCAGCGATGATCGCCCGTCACCGTCGAATAGCAGACCCAACGCAGTTAGCCACTAATCGCGATGTAGGTCGTTAGAGCTACGCCCGGGCGCGGTAGCTGGCCCGACCGGCGACAGCGTCTTTGTTGAGACGCTTGGACAGGTGCAGACCTTCGAGAATCAACTCAACTGCTGAGGCTTGAACGGCCGCCGACGACCCGGCAGCGGAACCTTCGGTTGAGGTGAGGTCGGTGACCGCGGAAGCCAGCGGTTCGATGCGATCCAGCAGTTCGCGGTACGACGACGTTGGCAGATCGTCACCGGCATTGGCCACCGTGTCCTCGTCGAAGGCCTCGACGATCTCCGAGATGACTGGACCACTCACTCGATCTTTGAAGACGTGCAAGATGGCGGACCGCAGTAGATGGTCTACCACTTCGCCTTCTCGGTCTTCCTCCAACGCCTCGACTTCAATCTTGCCCGCCGTGGAGGCGATCAATGAGTCCAGATCACTCACCCTTGGAACAACTTCAGTCTCGCCTAGTCGCAGTGACCTTCTGGTGGCCGCCGCCGCCAGGGTCTCGAGATTGGCCACGGTGAGACGCACCGACACGCCGGAGCGCTGATTGATATGTGAGCTGTGACGGGCCAGATGCGTGAAGGTGGCGATGATGTCTTTCATGAAGTCAGGGATGTCGACCTCATCGGAGATCTGAGCTTCCTGGTCGGCGATAGCGATCTCGGTCTCCACCTCACGAGGGTAGTGAGTTCGAATCTGAGCGCCGAAACGGTCCTTAAGCGGGGTGATCATCCGACCGCGATTGGTGTAGTCCTCCGGGTTGGCTGAGGCCACCAAAATGACGTCCAAGGGAAGCCGAATCCGGTAGCCGCGAATCTGGACGTCCCGCTCCTCTAGTACGTTGAGCAGGCCAACCTGAATTCGCTCAGCCAAGTCAGGCAACTCGTTGATGGCGAAGATGCCACGGTTGGTTCGGGGAACCAGCCCGTAGTGCAATGTCAGCTCGTCGGAGAGGTATCGTCCCTCAGCCACCTTGATCGGGTCGACTTCACCGATCAGATCCGCGATCGACGTGTCGGGCGTGGCAAGCTTCTCGCCGTACCGTGTGTCACGGTGGACCCAGTCGATTCGGGTGTCGTCACCGTGTTCGGCCACCAGATCCAGGGCGTACCTCGACACCGGCGAGTAAGGGTCGTCGTTGATCTCTGAGCCGGCGATGATCGGCATCCACTCATCTAGCAGTCCGGTAAGCGCCCGAATCATCCTGGTCTTTGCCTGCCCTCGCTCCCCTAGCAAGATGACGTCGTGGCCGGCCAGTACCGCGTGTTCGAATTGCGGCAGCACGGTGTCTTCGTATCCCAAGACCTCTGGGAACAGGGGGCTTCCGGATCGGATTCGCGCCGTAGCGTTGACCCGTAGCTCTTCCTTGACGGTGCGGGAGGCCCAACCGCTGGAACGGAGGGCGCCGAGAGTGTCGGGGAGTTGGTCCGCCCCGGATGGACTGGTGTCGTGCTGTTCCACCTCTACGACCCTACTTTCCCTCTGGTCGTAGGCCGCAACCCTAGGTCTCGATTGTTGGTTCGAAGGCCGCTAGCGGCCGTTGACCGACCAGTGCCAGGGCTCCGACGGCAGATTGTAGAAACCGTAGCCCTCCGCATTGGAAGCCAACCACTGGAAGCACTTGTTGTTCCGACTCCGGATGAGGGCTCCGTCGCAGGTCAGATCCAATGCCAAACCTCGCTCGTGCATCGACCTGCCGGGCCTGGCGGATGGCGGGTTGCAGTTGCGAGACGGCATTTCCCAGATGGCGTAGTATGAGGTACCGCAGTTATTCTTGCGAATCTCGATCTGAGACTCGAATGAACGGTAGCCACCGCCACCAAAGTTGAGTCCAGCGGCGGCGGCGTCGTCGATCATGGCCGCAACCACATCAGCGATGTCTTTGCGGACACGGAAGCCTCGTACCGTCGTTATGTCGTCCTCGGTGGCAACATCCAGACTGGCGGCCGCAGCAGCTGTAACGCTGGCCTTGCGATCCCGGGCGTCCTCTAGTTCAACAAGCTCTTCGGCGATGAACAGGCGGGCGGCATCAGCATCGGCTTTGGCTTCGTTGGCGACGGCCTGTTCGATAGCCAGGTCTTCTTTGGCTCGGCGCAGCTCTTCGGCAACGTCGAAGTCGGAGCGAACTACGTTCTGCAACAGCGTGCGCATCCGCGTCGCTTCTTGTGCCCGGTTGAGGCTGTTGAGGTCAAGCTCGGACAGATCTCGGTCCATGAAGGCGTTGACGGCCCGTTGGACAGCTTCGGATTCAAGCGACACCAGATCGGTGCGAATGGTGTTGATCTGCGCGCTGGTGGAAGCCAAGCGGGCTTCGGCCGCCTCCAGCCGGGCCTCGGCCGTTTCCAACTCGCCCTCTTTCTCACGTACCCGATCGTTCCAAACGCCTAGCTGTCCGGCAAGGTCTTCGGAGATTGTTCCTCCACCTGCGTCTTCACGAATTTCCTGACCGGCTGGAACGGAGGTGGCCGGAGCTGATGTTGTCGGAGCGGCGGTAGACGTCGTCTCGGCGGCCGTTGTACTGGTGGGCGCCGCCGTCGTCGGAGCGGCCGTAGTGGTTGTCTCCGCCACGGTCGTGGTGGTCTCGGCGGCCGTAGTGGTTGTCTCAGCCTCGGTTGAGGTGGTCTCGGCTGTTGACGTTGTGGTGGTGGTCGTCTCTTCTTGGGCTGCCGACGGGAACGTGGCGAGAGCGGCAGCAACGGCGACGGCGACAAAGCCGACGATTCGGGCGCGGCTCCGACCGCCTTTGGCGGGAAGACCGTTGTGGTCTTGCGCTACCTGGTTGTGTTTCGCCTCCGAGAGCGATGACCGCTGTCTGGTCACTCGTGTGCTGCCTTTTCCGGGGTGGACTTCCGTCCGCCCCTAGCCACCGTACGGTTGCGGTAGGGCGAGCTTTGGGCGTTTTTGCTCGACACGCAACCGTAATACATGCTTCGACTAGGTTAGCCAGCCACTAGCCGACCGAGACTGCGGTTAAGGGAATTCTTAACCTCCGACCGCAGTACCCGAGGCAAGTCGAACCGGCGACCTGCATCGGTAGGCTTCGGGCTATGAGCACTCAGCCGTACCACCAGGCCATCGAAGCGACCCGGTCCGTTCTGGCTCAGGTCCAACCCGAGCAGCTCAATCAAGCCTCACCGTGCGCTGATTGGAATGTCGGTGAACTCATCAATCACCTCATCGATGCCCAGCGAGTGTTTGCTGCATGGGTAGGTGGCCACGAAGCCACTACCGATACCGACTGGGCCGCTGGCGACTTCGTCGCCGCATTCAATGACGAGTCGGCTGCCGCCGTGACCGCATTCGAAGCCGACGGCGTTATGGGCCAGGAGTTCGACCTCGGATTCGCCAAGATGCCGGGCGCCGGGATCATGGGCATGGCCTGCACCGATACGTTCGTACATGCCTGGGATGTCGCCAAGGCGACCGGTCAGTCAACTGACTTGAATCCCCAGTTGGCGACGATGCTGTTGGACCAGTCACGCCAATCGATCCAGGACGCCTTTCGTAACGAAGAAGGCAACCCGTTCGGATTGGAGCAACCGGTGCCCGAAGGAGCAGTCGACGCCGACCAGTTGGCGGCCTTCCTCGGACGGGCAGTCTGACAGTCCGCACTCAGAGCCAACACATCGCCAGCTCCGACTCCGACGACGCGCAGTGACACCACCGGCCGACAACACCCACCTCGACGAGGGCAAACGGGCCGGGTCCCGAAGGGCAACGGCACGACGCCTCCTCGACCTCAGCGGAGTGTGGCGGGTCCGATCAATCGACGCGGAGCTTCTTCGAACGGGGGCCGATCCGGAGCTCGATGACTCCGAGTGGATCGAGCTGGAAGTACCCGGTCATTGGGCTGAGCACGAGACACTGGCCGACGAGGACGGGCCCCTGTTGTATCGCCGACGGTTCACGATGCCCGAAGCTGCAGTGCGCCAAAACGGTAGCGAGGACAGACTGGGGACTCGTTATTGGCTCCGCCTCGACGGTGTGCTCAGCGAAGCCGAAGTCTGGCTTGACGGCAAATATCTGGGAGACACCACCGGGTACTTTGCCAGCCATCAGTTCGACGTCACCGACCTACTGACAGCCGAAACCGACCACCTGCTGGCGTTAGATATACGTTGCCCCCCACCCGAGCGTCGACGCACCATGGCCGCCGCAACCGATGATGGCCCTCGCGACAAGACGGCCCTCACCGGTGCCCTTCAGGTTGGCCCGCTTGCACCGCCATCAAACCCAGGGGGACTGTGGAAGCCGGTCACCGTCGATGTCAGCGGTCCGGTAGCCATACGGCACGCCCGACTGCTCTGCACCGAAGCTACCGCCGAACAAGCGTCGATTTCACTGCGCCTGGTGCTCGATGCCTCCGAGGCCACCGACGTACAACTCCGGGCGACCATTGCCGAGGTAACAGCTCCCGACGCAGCTGGTTCCACACCGAAGCTTTCGCTTCGCCACCAGCCGTTGGCCAGCGGCGAGAACCGCATCGAATGGACCGTCCCGATCGACGAGCCGAAGCTCTGGTGGCCATCACCGCTTGGTGAGCAGCCGATGTACCGCGTCGACCTGAGCGTTGAAACAACCGGCGAACGTCACTCGGTTTCGGACCAGATGACCTGGCAGACCGGCCTTCGAACCGTTTCCGCCGACGATATGACGTGGACCGTCAACGGTCAGCGTCTCTTCATCAAATGCCTCGCCTACGGACCGGGTGACCCGTTCCTAGGTTCGATGACGGTCGCCGATATGCAGACCGATCTTGACCTCGCCGTTCAAGCCGGATTCAACGCCGTACGCCTCGTGGGGCATTTAGCTCGGCCCGAGTTACTCGAACTGGCCGACGAAGCAGGCCTTTTGGTGTGGCAGGATTTGCCCCTGATTGGCGGTTACTCGTCCAAGGTGCAGCGGTCGGTAAAGACCCTTATTAGAGAAGCCGTAGATGCGGTCGGTCATCACCCGTCGGTAATTGCCTGGGGCGGGCACTGCCAGCCGAACGGCGATGCCGTAGCCCGACCGGACGGAGACTCGGTAACCGATCCGGCACGGCAGATCGTCCGTCACTTCCTCCCGAGCTGGAACCGATCGTTTCTTGACTCGATTGTGGGTAGGGAGTTGGCGGCCGCCGACCCGACCCGACCCGTCATTGCTCGCTCCGGCCATCTCCCATCCCGCATGGATCAGCCGACCGACAGCCGGCTGTGGTTGGGCTGGCGAACCGGGCAGGCCGGCGATGCGACCTCGGTGTACGACCGCTGGCCCCGTCTGGCCGCTTTCCCATCGGGAATCGGCGCACAAACCGTGTCGTTTCCGGCTGCGGCGGAAACCGATGACTGGGTCACAGCCGAGTTTGGTTCGCTCACCCGCTACACGAATCCCCGCAAGTACGACGACTTTGCCTCCTGGGCTAGCGCAACGGAGCATTATCAACAAGAACTGATTCGCAGCCACATCGAGACCGTACGGCTGCGAAAGTACGGGCCGAGCGGCGGGCTGTGCGTCACCGCATTGGCTGACGCCGAACAATGGGGCGGCTTCGGTTTGGTTCACTTCGACCGCTCGCCTAAGCCGGCATTCACCGCTGCCGCGCTGGCCAACCGCCCGGTCCTGGCAATTATCGCTAACCCGCCGTTAACCGTTGCCGCCAACCAAGATCTGCACCTCCACGTCCACTTGCTCAACGACCTGTTCTACGGGCTGGAGTCGGTTCGAGTGGATATCACTGCCGCCACGGTCGATGGGCATGTCATTGCCCAGGAGCATTGGACCGTTGACGCGCCGGCTGACGGCGTGGCAGCCGTCGGAGACCTCGATCTCATTGCGCCGTCGTCCGGTGCGCTTGCGTTGTCGTTGCGAATGGTCGAGAGCGGCGCCACCGTCGAGAATTTGTATCGGATCCCGGTCGTCACACCAGCCTGATCCAACCTCACGCCGACGAGTTGGCCGCATCCGGCGACAACAAAAGAAACGTAACAACCATCATGCGACCAGACCACCAGCCGATCTGAGCCGCTATGGTCACGATTGTCGGATTGAACGCCCCAGTTCGTCGACTCACAACTTTCCATAGAATGCGGAGGTCGTTATGGCAGCGCCTACTGCCGATCGGCATGCACTAGGCACGAAGAGCGCCAACAATCCCCTACGGATCAAAGGTAGGGATCTGCCTTTCCCACTCAATATCTACCAAACCGCGGTAGGTAAAAAATGGGTCATGGCAGTCACCGGCCTGATGCTGGTCGGCTTCGTGATAGCACACATGCTCGGCAACATGAAGCTGTACCTCGGTGTGGTCGAACACAACGGTGAGATGATCTATGACGCTGATCTCTACGCCGAGTTCCTACGTGAACTGTTGGTGCCCCTGGCGCCCCACGGTGTCATTCTCTGGTTGATGAGGTTGGGGCTTATCGCAGCCTTTGGCCTTCACATTCACTCGGCGTACAGCCTCACCAGGATGAACGCCTCTTCGAATCGGGTCTACGAGTCGAAGCGGGACTGGTTGGCCGCCAACTTCGCTTCCCGCACGATGCGCTACACGGGCATTATCGTGCTGGCCTACCTCATCTTCCATCTCGCCGATTTGACCTGGGGTTGGATACCGAACACGAACTGGGAGCATGGCGCTGTCCAGTCCAACGTCGTCAACTCGCTGTCGAACCCGGCGATTGCCTTCATTTACATCGTGGCCAACGTGATGGTTGCCGTTCACCTCTATCACGGGGTGTATTCGATGTTTCAGTCCCTGGGTATCAACAACCCCCAGTACAACGGGCTTCGCCGGGGCATCGCCACCGGCTTGGCAGTGGTGATCCTCCTCGGCAATATCAGCTTCCCTATTGCCGTGCTGTTCAACGTCATTGAATTCGACCCCGCCCTCCTGGGCTCGGCTGGATAGGAGTCAATAATCATGGTCCTCGAATCCAAGGTTCCTAACGGCTCGATCGCCGACAAGTGGGACAACCACAAGTTCGATATCAAGCTGGTCAACCCGGCCAACAAACGCAAATTCAAGATCCTTGTGGTCGGCAGTGGTTTGGCTGGTGCGTCAGCCGCGGCCACCTTGGGCGAATTGGGCTACAACGTGGAAGTCTTCACGTTCCATGACACCCCTCGACGAGCCCACTCGATCGCTGCTCAAGGTGGCATCAACGCCGCCAAGAACTACCGCAACGACGGTGACAGCATCTACCGGTTGTTCTACGACACGGTCAAGGGTGGCGACTACCGATCTCGCGAGGCCAACGTCTACCGATTGGCTCAGGTCTCGGTTGACATCATCGATCAGATGGCGGCCCAAGGCGTTCCGTTCGCCCGGGAGTACGGCGGTCTGCTCGACAACCGATCGTTCGGCGGCGCCCAAGTTTCTCGTACCTTCTATGCCAGGGGTCAGACTGGCCAGCAGCTTCTTCTGGGGGCCTACCAGCAGATGATGCGCCAAGTTCACCTGGGCAAGGTGAAGGTGCACACCCGAACTGAGATGCTCGACGTGGTGGTCAAGGATGGACGAGCCGCCGGCATCGTTTGTCGTGACCTGGTAACCGGTGACATCACGTCGCACTCGGGCCATGCGGTCGTGCTGGCCACCGGTGGTTACGGCAACGTGTTCTATCTCAGCACGAACGCCATGGCCTCCAACGTGACGGCGGCCTGGAGGGCTCACCGAAAAGGGGCCTTCTTCGCCAACCCGTGCTACACCCAGATTCACCCGACCTGCATTCCGGCTTCCGATGAGTTCCAGTCGAAGCTAACACTGATGTCGGAGTCGTTGCGTAACGACGGTCGCATCTGGGTGCCGAAGGGCCACGACGACGGCCGGAAGGCATCCGATATTCCCGAGGGTGAGCGGTACTACTACCTGGAACAGAAGTATCCGTCGTTCGGCAACCTGGTCCCCCGCGACGTTGCCTCTCGTAACGCGAAAACGGTGGTTGATCAGGGTCTGGGTGTCGGGCCGTTGAAGAACGGTGTCTTCTTGGACTTCAGCGACGCCATCGGACGAGACGGCAAGGACAAGATCGAGGAACGCTACGGCAACCTCTTCCAGATGTATGAGCGCATCACCGGCGAGGATCCGTACTCGGTCCCGATGCGCATCTACCCGGCAACGCACTACACGATGGGCGGCGTCTGGGTCGACTACAACCTAATGACGACCATCCCCGGCTGTTTCGCCACCGGCGAGGCCAACTTCTCCGACCACGGCGCCAACCGCCTTGGAGCCTCAGCTCTGATGCAGGGTCTGGCCGACGGTTACTTTGTTCTCCCGTACACCATTGGTGACTACCTAGCCCCAATGCTGGGCGACGATCCGGTGTCGGTGGACGATCCAGCGTTCATCCAAACCGAGGCCGACGCTCAAGGTCAGATCCAACGGTTCTTGTCGACCGGGGGCACTCGCTCGCCGGAACACTTCCACCGTGAACTGGGCAAGTTGGTGTGGGACTACATCGGCATGGAGCGCGAGAAGAACGGTCTCGAGAAGGCCATCAGCGAAATCAGCGCCCTCCGAGAAGAGTTCTGGGCCGACGTTCGGGTCCTCGGCAATAACGAATCGCTCAACAGTTCGCTCGAGAAAGCAGGCCGAGTGGCCGACTTCTTCGAACTGGGCGAACTCATGGCCCGTGACGCCCTCGACCGTCGAGAATCCTGCGGCGGTCACTTCCGAACCGAGCATCAAACCCCAGAGGGTGAAGCTCAACGAGACGATGAGAACTTCAGCCACGTTTCGGCGTGGGAGTGGAAGGGGCCGAACACGCCCCAGGTAAAGAATGTTGAAGAGCTGGCCTTCGAAGAGGTTGAGCTGACCCAGAGGAGCTACAAGTAGATGAGTCGGAAACTGAACCTGACCCTAAAAGTCTGGCGTCAAGCGGGACCGACTGCCAAAGGTCGCTTCGAAATCTACAAGGCCAAAGAGATCCCCGACGACGCCTCCTTCCTTGAGATGCTCGACATCGTCAACGAAGGTCTGATCGCAGAGGGCCACGAGCCAATCGAGTTCCCCCACGATTGTCGTGAAGGAATCTGCGGCACCTGTGGTGTGATGATCAACGGTCGAGCCCATGGCCAGGAAAAGGGCACAGCGACGTGCCAGCTTCACATGCGTAAGTTCAACGACGGTGACACCATCGAGATTGAACCGTGGCGGGCCGCTGCGTTCCCTGTCATTCGTGACCTTGTGGTCGATCGTTCACCGCTGGACAAGATCGTGGAAGTCGGCGGCTACATCAGCGCCCCGACCGGGACCGCTCCTGACGCCAACGAAATGCCCATTCCCAAAGAGGTCGCTGACTCGGCCATGGATGCGGCAGCCTGCATCGGTTGCGCGGCGTGTGTGGCCGCCTGTCCGAACTCGGCTGCTCAGCTGTTCACGTCGGCCAAGCTTTGGCACCTCAACTCGTTGCCTCAGGGCCAGGCGGAGCGATTCCGTCGCACCGAGGCCATGGTCGAAACCATGGAAGAGTTCTTTGGTTCATGCACGAACCACGGTGAATGTTCCGAGGCGTGCCCCAAGGAAATCAGCCAAGACTTCATCGCCTACATGAACCGCGACTACATCAAGTCGAAGGTTGTCAACCGGAGGCTGGCCGGTCAGCGATAGCGACCGACCACTCCCCCAACAACGTCGGGATCACTACGGTCGGGGGCACCACTTCGGTTCGCCCTCGATCGTCAATCCGAGTAGTCAACAAGCCAGCATCCTTAGCGTCGGCGACATCACCGGGCTCGAGTGACCACTCCCAGCGGGTCGCCTTTCCGGTGACCTCAACTTCAAGGTTCTCGTATAACAGAACGCCCGAACCGTGCCCCTGTTTCGGCTCAGTGTCCGACGGTGCAAGAGGAACGAAAACGTCGAGCTCCCAGCCAAGGGCGCAACGTTCCCCGTAGCCGCGCCCCAGCAACTCATTGGGGTTGTCGATACGAATGGCAAACGCCTCAAGTCCGTAGCTCCAATGCTGCTCGGTAGACGTCGGTGCCTCACGAACCTGCTCGGCCCACAGCCCAGACGTGCGAAACTCCCATCGATCTCCGGGGCGGAGATCCTCGGAGACGACCACAGCGGGCTCCCAACCGGTCAACTCTCCGTGCACAACTGCGTAGAACCCGGCTCGGTCAACGTGCCTGTAGTTGGCAAACTGGGCCACTATGACGGCTTCGGCGGCCTCAACGACGGTTCGATGGATCACCACGGAAGACACCGTCACACGGTACTAGTGGAGTCCACAAACGGTCGGAGCAGGTCGACGGCGGTCCGGGTCCGGACGGCTGGTCACCGCGGCGCACGCCAGCGACAAACAACACACTGAAACGGTCGGAGCAGGTCGACGGCCGTCCGGGCGACTGAACAGCCGCCGACCTGCGATCAGGACCGACTTTTTGCACCCTCAGTCGATCAGATCTAGTTCTACGTGCACTTTTTTGCAACCAAAGTGCTCGCTCAAGCCTCTATTAAGACACCATACCGCATAGTGCGAAACAACAACCAGCTACGTCGGTAAACCTTTTCGCTTTGTTATCGGGTCGCCTTGAATCAGAAACCGACCTGCCATGACCCATCTACGCCTCTGAAACAGTGAACAGCTACGCTTCTACTGACATGAAAAGTCCGATGCCGACCATTGAGGCACTCCAGCGGCTCGGATCGGCCCTTCGTTCCACAGGGCTCGAACTGCGGATCGGGGATGCCTCCGACGCGCTGTCGACTCGTGACGAGTTGGCCCACCAAATCGATGACTACCTGGTGCCCAGATTCAAACGTCTGGACGCGCCGCTGCTTGTGGTTCTCGGCGGATCGACCGGCTCAGGCAAATCGACAATCACCAATGCTCTGGTTGGCGAAGAAGTCTCACCGTCGGGCGTGCTTCGACCGACGACCCGGGCCCCACTGTTGATCTGCAATCCCGTTGATGAACCGTGGTTCGCCGGGTCCGACGTACTCCCGGAGCTTCCACGAGTCACGGGTGCTCAAGGGGCGACGTCAACCGGCTCGGTTCTACGAGTCCTTCCCACCGAAGAACTCAAGCCCGGACTGGCCATCATCGACGCACCCGATATCGATTCGGTGGAAGACGCCAACCGAGAGTTGGCGGCCCAGCTGCTAAGCGCCGCCGACCTGTGGTTGTTCGCCACCACTGCGGTCCGCTACGCCGACGCCGTCCCCTGGGACTTCCTCAAACAAGCCAAAGACCGAGGCACCGCGCTGGCATGCATCGTGAACCGCATACCGCCCGGAGCCACGAACGAAATCGTTGGTCACTTCACCTCGATGTTGATCGACGCCGGCCTCAACGACGTCCAAGTTTTCGCCGTTGAAGAGCAAACCGCCGACACCGCCCTGTTGGCTCCCCCTACCGTCGCTCACATTCGTGAGCTTTTGACTGACTTGGCCGGCAACGCTCAGCGACGAGCCGACGTTGTTCGCCAAACCCTCGAAGGGGCGATGGAGAGCATTCCGCAGCGGACCAAAGAGGTGATCGGGGCTGCCGAGCAACAAAACGCTGCGGTGACCGAACTTCGAGCCACTATGGAAACGCAATACTCGGGCGCCTATGAACGACTCGACACCGATATTCGCTCCGGCACCATGCTTCGGGGCGAGGTGCTCGAACGGTGGCAGGAACTAATCGGAACCGCCGAGTTGATGCGGGCCGTTCAAAGCCGTATCTCCATGATCCGAGACCGCCTG
>CALJMD010000079.1 GCA_937981915.1 uncultured Acidimicrobiales bacterium | reverse complement strand
GCCGAACTCAAAGGCGAGATGGCAGAACTACGTGGCGACGTGGCCGAACTCCGGGGTGAATTGAAGGCTGATATTGGCAATCTGTATCGCTGGGGCGCAGGCATCATTGTTGCCAACGGTGTAGCGGTACTAACTGCTTTGCTCACCTGACAACGGCGGTCACCTGACACCTCCTCGACAGCCCGACACCCGTTAAGCTGACGCAGTAGTTTTCCGCAGGCTTACCGAAGGCGAGGCCGTAGATGTCTGATTCCCGACGCGTTGACTTCTGGGTGGACCCCCTTTGACCGTTTTGCTGGGCAACGGCCCGTTGGGTCGTCGACGAAGTAGCCGGGCCTCGAAACCTGGACATCCAGTGGCAGCCGATCAGCTTGCTGCGCAAAAACAATCCTGAGGAAGGCAGCCAGTACCACACGGTCTCCGCCTTCTCCCACGGTCTGCTGCGAATCATGGAATCGGTACGAGCCGCCGCCGACACCCCGGAGGCCGGCAACCGGGAGTTCTTCCGTCTCTACTGGGAGTTCGCCTCCCACTTCCATCACGACGGGCAGTACGAGTTCGATCCCATTGCCGTACTAACCACGCTTGGCATCGATACCGCTCACGGTGAAGCTGCCAACGACCCCGCCTGGGATGACGAAGTCGCTACCCGCATGAACGCCGGCCTCGAACTGGTCGGCAATGACGTTGGCACACCGATCATCGCCGTCGACCGGTCCGATGGTCAACAAGTTGGCTACTTCGGGCCGGTGATCACGAAGATCCCAACCGGCGATAAGGCCACCGACCTGTGGGATGCTCTCATGACCATGATGGAAGCCGATGGGTTCTTTGAGTTGAAAAAGACCCGCCAGGACATGCCCGACCCGGGCGAACGGCCGTCCCCCATCACCGCCGACTAGCGGTTGTAGTCAGCAATAAGGGTCCGGAGTGCCGGGCCCAATAGTAAGGAGTACACATGCGCATCGGATTCATCGGACTGGGCAACGTTGGCGCCAAACTGGCCGGCAGCCTGCTTCGAAACGGTATCGATCTAACCATCCGCGACCTCGACCAGGCGGCCGCCCAACCCCTGCTCGACGCCGGGGCCAAATGGGCTGACTCACCGGCCGAGATGACAGCCACCGTGGACATGGTCATCACCTGCCTGCCCAGCCCCACTATCAGCGCTGCGGTCATGGAAGACGAGGACGGCATTCTTTCCGCCCTTCGCCCCGGGCAGGTGTGGGCTGAGATGAGCACCACCGATGAATCCGAAGTGCGACGCCTCGGCGCGCTGGTTACCGCCAAAGGCGGCGAGCCCATCGACTGTCCGGTCAGCGGGGGGTGCCACCGGGCGGCCACCGGCAACATTGCCATCTTCGCCGGTTGCGAGCGATCCACGTTCGAAAAGGCCATGCCGGTGCTCACGAAAATGGGTCGGCGCATTCTTCACACCGGCGAGCTGGGCTCGGCATCGGTGCTCAAGGTGATGACCAACTATTTGGCCACTGCCAACCTGGTCACGTTGGCCGAAGCACTGGTGGTGTCCAAGAAGGCAGGCATGGACCTCGGCGTCACCTATGAGGCCATCAGAATTTCGTCAGGGAACTCGTTCGTTCACGAAACCGAATCGCAGGTCATCTTGAACGGAAGCCGCGACATCAACTTCACGATGGATCTTGTTTCCAAAGACATCGGCTTGTTCCAACAGATCGCCGAACGGCACGACGTACCGCTGGAAGTCTCACCGGTACTAATCGACATCTTCAACGACGGCCAAGAGCGCTTCGGACCCAGGGAACTGAGCCCGAATATCATCAAGCGGCTGGAAGAGGCGTGCGACGTCGAGATCTTGGCACCCGGTTTCCCCGCCGAAATGACCGACACCGAACCGGAAGTACCGGGCTACGAGGTCATTCCCGGATCCGGAATGGACTAAACCGCTACCGGCGGTTGTCGTGACGGTCGCCGCCCTCGCCGTTGAGGCTTTTCAGGTAGAGCAGGGCCGCTCGCAGTGACACCTCTTCACCTTCGTACATGAAGGTGACAAGCTCGCCCTTGATCAGGCGGGCCTTCTCGTCTCTGGGTAGCGTCATCCATTGAGGGATGGACATGAAATTGAAGCCGCCCAACTTACGTACGGCGATCTGATCCACCGGATCGCCCGCCGGGGCGTCTCCAATCCCTCCGGAAATGAGCGAAGTGGACATGGTGTGCGGAGCCGGCGGCGGAGCCACGACCGGCACCTCATCGGTGATGGGCGCACGGGGCCGAGCGGATTCACTTGGCGTATCCGGCTGCGAGTAGTCGAAGTCGCCGGGCGATCCACCAGGATTGAAGGAGTGATCGTCAACGCCGCCACCGGACATGACCGGATACTGCTCGATGGGCAGGGCCTGGTCAATTGACGCAGTGTGCTCGCTTGGCACCGTCTGTTCGATCGGCGCAGCCTGCTCCGCTGGGACATCAAAAGGATGGAGAATTCGTCGCGCTGGCGCTCGTGGCGAGTCGAAGGCACCGATATCTGATTCAAGCTCAGCGCTATCTGCCGACTGAAGCTCGTCCGACTCCGACAGTCGCAGCCGAGAAATCTCATCGGACGATAGACCGGCAGCCACCGCCAGTTCTTCCAGATCGGGGATGTGATCGCTCCCGTTCGAGGATTGAGTCGCCGACAATGTAGGCGGCAGCGGGGGGACCGGTGGCACAGCGTTGCCGTTCAGTGACGGCAAGAGCGAATCGAGCGGCCCCAAGTCGGGTGGGCCGTCGTTGTGGCTGAACGAATCGCCGTCGTCGGCGTCTTCCCAACCATCGCCGTCGAGCGGCTCGTCAGTCGAGTAGTTGTGCGAGCTCATCATCGGACATGTCTTCCGCGGGGTTGAAGGATTTCTTAGGCAGGTCGTCGAACTCGAGATCGACGCCACGCTGCTCACGTAGCGGCGACACCCGCAAGCCAATTATTCGCTTGATGATGGAGAAGCCGATAAACGACATGACGCCAACCCAGATCACGTTTACAAACAAGCCGAACGTCTGAATAGTCAACTGTTCCAGGTTGGGACGACCCAAGGCAGACTCGGGGGCGAAGACGGCCAACGCCAAGGTTCCCCACATGCCGGCCAGGCCGTGAGCGGGAACAACACCGAGGGCGTCGTCGATCTTCATACGGATCAGCGCTTCGTAGCCGATGTTGTACAGCACTCCGGCCACAAGTCCAGTCACAATCGAGCCGAACGGGCCGACCACGTCGGCGCCGGGGGTGATGGCCACCAAGCCGGACAGACCGCCGCCGATCATTTTGGAGATCATGTCCATCCGGTCCTCGACCAGATAGGCGTATAGCGACGCCCCGGCCAACCCGGCCACACCGGACAGGTTGGTCACCATGATGATGCGGGGAACGTCGGCAGTGAACGCCAACGCTGACCCACCGTTGAAACCGAACCAGCCGAACCAAAGAATCAGAGTGCCGACGGCCGTCATTGGGATGCTGGAGTGCTCAAACACCCGCACCGATCCATTGGGCCGGAATCGCCCGATACGGGGACCGACCATGATCACACCAACCAAAGCGGCAACCGCACCGGTGGTGTGCACCACCGTGCCACCGGCGAAGTCGTGGAAGCCTTGAGCTTCGAGCCAGCCTTGCGTTTCGCCGTTTAGAAGACTGCCCCAGACCCAGTGGCCGTAGATCGGGTAGATCAACAAGCCTACAAAAGCTGAGAAACTGGCGTAGGCCAGGAACGTCATGCGTTCAACCAGCGAGCCGGAGATGATGGTGATCGCCGTACCGGCGAACGCCAACTGGAACAGGAAGAACGTCGGCCCCGAGACAGTGCTCTCAGTTTCAAACAGCCCGGTGATGTCCCACGTGAGACTCCCGAGCATCGAGCCGCCGGAACCGAACATCAAGGCAAATCCGACAAAGAAGAACGAAAGACTACCGACGACCCAGTCCACCAGGTTTTTCATCGCCACTGCGGGGGCGTGAACATCGCGGGCCAATCCGGCCTCGAACAGTAGGAACCCGGCCTGCATAAAGAACACCAGGGCGGCACAGAACAACACCCACAGCTCGTTGATCGGGTCGGTGACCGACGCTGTCGGCAACGCCTCGCCCGATCGCCGAAGCGCTAGAGCAAAGCCGAGAACGACCAAGCCCAACAGAAACAGCGTGGCCGCCTGACGTATGCGCCGCGACCGGCGTTCAAGATCGTATGCCCCTGCCATAGTTACCTCCACCGCCAGCAGGCTTTGCGCCCGACTCGCTCATCACCTCATACCGTGGTGGGTGTCGCTCAACCGACCCCCAACCATCGGCGCACCCCTCAGGCTTGGAAATATTAAGAAACCATTAAGACAGATGCGCGAACAACCTTAGCTTAGCTTGTGGTTAAATCCTGACTCATAGGCAATCAGTACTGCTTCTTGGCCAATTGTTGGGTTGATTAGCCTCTTTTGTCTTGGGCGTAATGCCTGTTTCATAACAGGTACGGCGGACGGCAGGATCGTCAACGCCTGGTTCAACCGGGCCATGGCGGGTTCCAAACATTGGGCGACGGCAGCCGTTTCGGAAAGGAGCGGTTGCGGTGACCGAGCTGAATGCACTCATGTTCGAGGTGGTACGACGTGGGTACGACATTGACGAGGTGAACGATCACCTGGCCACAATCGAGCGTCAACGCGGCGCTGAACTCGATCGAGCTCAGGCCGCAATCCAGCAGAAAGACGCTGAAATCGGCCGGTTGCACGAACTCACCGCCGAAGTCGAAGTGGTCGGAACTCGCCGGGCCGAAGTCGACCGCATGACCGTCGAGGCAGCCCAAAAGCGTGAAAGCATGCTGGAAGAAGCGTCGCGTGCCGCCCGAGAGCAGACGACGCTTGCCAGCAAAACCGCGGCCAGCCTGCGGGCTGAAACCGAAAAAGAAATGTCGGCGCTACGCCGTGACACCGAATCGGAATTGTCCGAACTTCGGGCAACCACACGGCAAGAACTTGACGCAAAACTCAGCGACGCTCAAGCGGAAGCTAAGCGAATCGAACTCGACGCCCAGGAGAAGGCGCAGCGTCTCGAAACCGAAACGTTGAAGCGACTAGCCGAGTTCGAGGCGGGCCAAGAACTCGAACTGCAGCATCGCCGCAGCCAGGCCGACCGCGACCATTCAGCTGCGCTGCGCAGCCATCGTCAGATCGAAGAAAAGTTGGCGCTACAAATCACTCGCCTTCAAGAAATGAGGGACTCGCTGGTCGGAACCATGACCGCCATCGCTCACGGAGGTTTGGCCGCGCTCGAGGGGTCTGCCGTGGTCGAGTCTGTCGAACCGGTCGGACACGCCGAAGAGGCAGCTCCCCCCGTTGACACAACCGAGTCCGAGGCACCCGAGT
>CALJMD010000078.1 GCA_937981915.1 uncultured Acidimicrobiales bacterium | reverse complement strand
GAACAGCTCGTAGAGCGAGGCGTCGGCGTGGGAGAAATCGCCGACCTGGGTGGTGGCGTCCGCATGGCCGGCTTCGCCGACCCCGACGGCAACACCTGGGCGCTACAAGAAATCCAGTCGCAGCAGTCCACCGAGTGAACTAGCCACTCAGGCCGACTACTGGCTCGACGCCAATCGGGTCAACGCGTCACCCAACTGGTCAACAGCTTTGCGCAACTCGTCGTCCGACGCAGCGAACGAAAACCGCACGAACGGTTCCAGCCCGTAGGCGGCACCGGGCACCCCGGCCACTCGAGCCTCACGCAACAAGAAACCGGCGGCATCGGAGTCGTTGGCGATCACGTCGCCGTCCGCTGTAACCAAACCGATCATGGCTGAACAGTCGGCGAACAAGTAGAACGCCCCCTGCGGTAACACCGGTTCCAGCAGCGGCACCTGTGAAAGCCCGTCGACCAACAGGTCCCGTCGAGCCTCATACCGCTTGCAGTTCTCGGCGACCGTGGACTGGTCGCCCAACAACGCCTCGGTGGCTGCCACCTGCGAGATGGTCGACGTACTGGTGGTGCTTTGGGACGCCAGCTTTGTCATGGCCCCGATCAGGTCCGCCGGACCGGCACCGTAGCCGACCCGCCACCCGGTCATGGCGTGACTCTTCGACAAGCCGTTGACGATCAACGTTCGATCCCGCAAGTCGGGACAGGCCTGGCCGAATGACGTGAAGGTCGCACTGTCGAAAATGATCTTCTCGTAGATCTCGTCCGACATCACCAACGCTCGAGGGTGCGCAGCCACCACCGAACCGATCATGGCCAGATCGTCAGCGCTGAACACTGCCCCGGACGGGTTGCCCGGTGTGTTGACCAGCACCCAACGAGTGCGTTCCGTCAACGCCGCTTCGAGGTCGACGGCCGAGGGCCGGAACCCGTTCTCTCGGCGACACTCCACCACTCGGACCACGCCACCCAACAACGAGACCGCCGCCGGGTAGGACACAAAGTACGGTGCCAACAGCACCACTTCGTCGCCCGGTTCAAGGGTTGCCATCAAAGCATTGAAGATGACTTGCTTGGCTCCAACACCGACCATGACCTCCGAGCCGGGGTCGAAGGTCAGGTCGTTGTCGTGCTGCAGTTTGTGGGCAATAGCCCGGCGTAGTTCCGGGTCACCGGCCGGTGGAGCATACGCGGTGCGGCCCTCGCGGATAGCGGCGAAGGCGGCATCGCACACGTTGTCGGGCGTGGCGAAATCGGGTTCGCCGAGCGCCAAGTTCACCACGTCGACACCGTCGGCCATCATGGCTTTGGCCGCTTCGGACACCGCCATACTCGGTGACGTCGTGATGGACGCCATACGGCTGGCTTGCACTGTCATGTTGCGGCTTGCGCCTTCAGTGTCATGTTGTTATCAGTTGTCTACTGACTTTGCAGGGCGGCGATGCGATCGTCGATGTCGGGGTGGGAGGCGAGAAGGGCTCGCAACGGTGAACCCTTGCCGCTCTTAATGCCGAATGCGGCGACCTGGTCCGGCAGGCCGGGGCCGACCGGGCCACGCTGCAGCGCAGCTAGCGCTGAAGCCATGGCCGGAGCGCCAACCAGTGAGGCGGCGCCGGCGTCAGCCCGGAATTCGCGGCGACGGCTAAACCACATGACGATCATCGAAGCCAGAATGCCGAGCCCGAACTGCAACGCCATGACGGTGGCGAAGTACAGCATGCGATTGTCGCGGGCGAACTGTGCCACCACTCGAGCCACGAAGAACACGATGGCGTTGAGCACACCCTGGATGAGGCTGAGGGTGATCATGTCGCCGTTGGCGATGTGAGCGATCTCGTGGGCCAAGACCGCTTCCACTTCACGGCGGTCCATGGCCTGGAACAGCCCGGTGCTGACCGCCACAAGGGCGTCGTCACGCTTGGCGCCGGTGGCGAAAGCGTTGGGATCAGACGAAGGAAAGACCGCTACCTCGGGCATACCGATGTCGGCCTGCTGAGCGAGACGGGCGACGGTGTCAACCAGCCACTGCTCGGATTCGTTCTGTGGGGTTTCGATGACCTGAGCTTTGGTGGCCCGCTTGGCCATGCCCTTGGACATCAGCAGCGAAACGAACGAACCGCCCATACCGATGGCCAGTGAAAGAAAGGCCAGACCGACGATGCCGCTGGGCTCGATTCCCAAGATGCTGAGCACCACGGTGACCAACAACATGATGGCCATGTTGGTGCCCATGAACAGGGCGATCCGCATGAAACCGCTGGAGGATGCTCCACCCAGAGCAGTTCCCAGCGCGCCCGCTTTGGAATCGCCGGATCCGCCGCCTGGAGGGGGTGGATTGGAGCCGAAATTGTTGGAGTCGAAATTGTCCGAAGATGTCATTACTACTGTTACCGCCTTTACCGGTGGCGAAATACGCAATCAGCGATGCGCTCGATTATGCGCTCAAATGTGTACGCGGAGTGCGTTCCAAGTGGCTTCAACGCCTGATTGCAGGGTTTTGTTCCAGTCTATCGGCGGGCGGGAGGAGCGTTTCAGAACTGAAATTCGATCGATCGGTCTCCGTCATCGAACTACGGTCTCGCTATGACCGACCATCTCTCCAGTGACCGAGGGTCAGTGCTGCGAACAGAGCGGCTGCTTCTGCGCCCACTCGACACCGGTGACGTTGAACGACTGGCCGAGATCGCCGACGACATTCGGATCGCCCGCAACATGACGAGCGCATTCCCTCACCCTTACACCGTCGACGAAGCTCGGTCGTTCATCGAGTCGGACCCGGACGGGTTCGCTATAGAACCCGTCACTCCGATTCCCGCCCTCGGCCCTGGCATTGTCGGCGTGGTCGGCGGTGCCGCTGCCGGGCCCGACGATATGTCCGGTGTCCATCGATTCGGGTACTGGTTAACACCCGACGCGTGGAGGCACGGTATTGCCACCGAAGCAGCGCAGGCCTACCTGGGTCACATCATCAACACCGCGAAGCCTCGACGGGTCGAAGCCGGGGTGTACGCCTGGAATCCGGCGTCCGGCCATGTGCTGGAGAAGCTCGGGTTCGAGCTGGAAGGACGCCTTCACCAGCGCATCATTCGATTCGGCGACGTCACCGACGAGTTGATCTACGGCCTGATCCCCACCTAAGCATTTGCCTCACCCTCAAGCCGAGGTGACACGAGGTCGATCAATGCAACATGACGTCTCGACTGACGACCGCACTCGCGGTGTTTGTTTTTGTGCTCGCCGGATGCTCCAACTCATCTGATCCCTCACCCAATGCCGCTGGCGAAGGAGCAGTCCCGGACAAACTGGCGTTGACCGACATCACCGAGGACGTCGCCACCAGCGCTCAGAGTATTCAGCCGTTGGATGACATCTGCCGCCAGCTGTATCCCGACGCCGAGCTGCGACCCGACGTTGTTGTCGGTCTGGTGGCCGACGTGGCCTCGATCAATGACGGCACTTTCAATCAGGCGGCTTTCGAAGGTATGCAGGGAGCGGGACGATGCCTGGGCGTCAAGACCACGTTCCTTGAATCGGCCGGTAACGACGCCGGAGAACAAATCGAGTCGCTACTCAGCCAGGAAGTCGACATCGTCATCACCGTCGGCTTTCAGTTCCAAGAAGCGACCACGGCTGCCGCCGCAGTCCAACCCGACGTACGTTTCATCGGTGTCGACCAGGTAAACGCAGACGGGTTGGACAACTACGTGGCGATCTCGTTCCGCGACGATCAAGTCGGCTACCTGGCCGGTGTCGCCGCCGCCGCCCTGACCAAAACCGGAATCGTGGCGGTAGCCGCCGGGCCCGACACCGTACCCCCGGTGGTTGCCATCGCCGATGGCTTCGAAGCCGGTGTGCGTTCAGTCGACGCCAACATCACGGCACTCCGGGTGCACCTTGACAGCTTCTCCGACCGACCGGCCGGCTCCACCCAAGGTCAAGCGTTCGTCCAAGAAGGCGCCGACGTGGTCTTCGGGGCGGCCGGGCCGACAGGGTCCGCCGCTATCACCACCGCTGCCGCATTGGGGGCGCACGTAATCGGCGTCGACCAGGATCAGTACTTCACTGTCTTCGGTGGCGGCGCTGAACCCAACGCCGAAAAGCTGGTGACGTCCGCTATCAAGCGGGTCGACCTTGGAGTGTTCCTGACCGTCTTGGCGATGACAAACGGCAACTTGGCCGGCGGCGACCTTCTCCTGGGTGCCGACACCGGAGGCGTCACTTACGCCCCGCCCCACGAGGCAGACCTACCACCTGAGGTATCCGAAGCACTGGAACAGGCCCGCTTGGACCTGGCCGGAGGCCTGCTGGACGCCGAAACATCTGACTGATAAGTCTCGTGCAAGCTGAATCATCATCACCGGCCCGGGCCGCTCGACAGCTCGTGATGCGGGCCGTCGGTGACAGCACGCTCCTGGCTCGATTCGGGTTGGTGGCCCTTGTCGCGGTGGCGTTGATGGGTGTGGTGGTGGGCCAGATGCTCCAGACTTCGGTCGAGCGACAGGTTCTCTCCGGGACTATCGGCGAAGCCGAAGTGGTGGCCCGACTTGGTTTACAAGGCGAAATCGGTCCGAGCGACATGAGGAACGGCCTCACCCCGGAACGAGTTCGAGCCCTCGAGCTGGCCATGCGGGCAAACTTCGCCCGAATGGACGTCGTGGAAGTAACCCTATGGGACTTGGACGACTCGGTGGTGTTCGCCTCCGACACCAGGTTGATCGGCCCGAGCGACGACGTTCCACCGCAGGTCGCCCAGGCCATCGCCGGCGAGTCGTTGGCTGTGGTAGCCAATGTGTCCGGCGATCCCGATGCGTTGGTGAGCCGCCATGGAACCCTGGTCCAGGTGTACCAGCCGATTCAATTTGGCTCGTTGGGCTCCGGCACCCCGGTTGGCGTCCTCCGCACCTCTGTCCCCTACGGCCCTGTCGCTGAGGTTATTGCCGCCGAAGCCAGACGCCTGTACTTCGTGCTGCTCTGCGCGCTGTTGCTGTTGTACACCGTGCTTTTCCGACTGGTAGCCAATGCGTCATCGGAGCTCCGCCGTCAGGTGGACGAGAATGAGCACCAAGCCCATCACGACGCCCTCACCGGTCTGCCGAACAGGACCCTTTTCACCGAAGAGGTCAACGATCGATTGCGTCGACGGGGCGATCAGCCGATGGCCGTGGTGCTCATCGATCTCGACCGGTTCAAGGAGATCAACGACACGTTGGGTCACCACCACGGTGACCTGCTGTTGATTGAGATCGGTCGACGTCTGCAGGCTGATCTGCGTTCGACCGACACGGTGGCCCGCTTAGGGGGTGACGAGTTCGCCCTGCTCCTCTATGGGGCGGACACCAACTCGGCGCTGCATCTGGCGGCCAAGATCGCCGAAACCATCGAGACACCTTTTGACATCGGAGGCTTGCGTCTTGATGTTGGCGCCAGCATCGGTGTGGCCATGGCCCCCGAGCATGGCCATGACCTGGCCACGCTTCTTCAACGAGCCGACATCGCCATGTACGAAGCCAAGAGAACCGGCACTGGCTGTGTCCTGTACGACCCAAGCGCCGACCACACCAGCCGACAGCAACTGGCGCTGGCCGGGCAGCTGCGTCGGGCCATGAGCGACGAACTTGTCGTGTACTACCAGCCCAAAGTGGATCTGGCCGACGGTCAGGTGTGCGGGGTGGAAGCGCTCGTTCGCTGGGATCACCCGGAGCACGGGTTGATACCACCTAACCAGTTCGTGCCGTTGGCCGAACGAAGCGGCCTCATGAACGAGCTGACCCAGGTGGTGCTTGAACAGTCGCTGGCCCAACTGCAAATCTGGAACGATGAGGGGCACCAGGTCCATATGTCGGTCAACATGTCGGCAAGAAGCCTTCACAACACCGACTTGGCCGACATGATCAGTCGGACTCTTACTGCCAATGAGGTGTCAGCTCAGCGGTTGATCTTGGAAATCACCGAAACCACTATTGCCGCCGACCCTGACGGGGCACGCCGGGTACTCCAGCAGCTACGTGGGCGCGGGGTTCGCATTTCCATTGACGACTTCGGCACCGGTTACTCGTCGTTGGCCGTGCTGCGCTCGCTGCCGGTCAACGAACTCAAGATCGATCGTCAGTTTGTCGGTGATCTCGATCACCCGGACGGGGCGGCCATCGTCGAATACAGCGTGCAGCTCGGCCACATGTTGGGGTTGACCGTGGTAGCCGAAGGGGTTGAGCAGGCCGCCGACGCCGAACGTCTAAAAGCACTCGGTTGCGATGTGGCCCAAGGGTACTGGTACGCCAAACCCATGCCGGCCGATCAGGCGACCGAGTGGATCCGTTCCGGGGGTAACGCCCCCGCAGCGAACGAGTTTGAGGCCGACTCGACCGCTCGGTAGAAATTCTTGTCGCTGCATGTATTTCCAACTTGGTGGCGGCGTCTGGCCTGTTGAGGGAATTGATGTCCCGGGGCATACTTGCCGCCCCGGGACATCACATCTTCATGCAGGCCATCATCAAGCGGGACAGATCAGCTTTCTAGCTGAACACCGAGACCGTCGGCGATGCGGTTGACGTAGGCGTAGTAGCCGACCACTTCAGCGATGTCGAGGATGTCGCGGTCGGTGAAACCGACGGCTCGTAGGCCATCAACGTCGGCCCGTTCCATGTCACCTGGTGTGTTGGTGAGCTTGATGGCGTAGGTCAACATGGCCCGGCGTTTGTCCGACAGTGCAGCGTCGCTCCAGCCTTCGTCGATTTCCGCAAGCAGGTCGTCGTCTTTGAGCAGTCGGCGCAGACCGCGCCGGTGGTGGACAATTCAATAGTGACAGTGGTTCTCCAGCGAGACCACGTATGCCACCAGCTCGCGCTCTACTTTGCGCAAGGTGGCGGTGCCGGTCATGGCTGAGATGTAGAGGGCGTTATGGGCGGCCAGGCCAGTGGGGTTGAGGGAGTGGACGGCCATGATGTGGTCCACTTTGCCGGTGTCGGCGTCGACCACTTGCGGGTGCAGTTCGGCCAGTCGGTCGTCGTCGCCCCACTGATCGTCCGGGATTTGCTGGATCCAGCTCATCGGTCGGTTAGTCCTCCCAGGATTAGGTCGAGTACGTGTTCGAACGATTCGCCGTGTTCGCCGCGCTGATGTTGTCCAATGTGGTGGAGAACGTGAGCGTGGTTGTCGGCGTCGAGTTCGGGGCGGATAGTGGCCACCACGTCTTCCAGGTCGTCATCGTCGAATGGCATGACCGCGTTTTGGAGTACGTAGCCGACGACGTGGTTGTTGATGGCGTGGTAGCCGTGGTGGGCCTGCTCTTTAGTCAGGCCCTCAATGGCGTCGATTGTTCGCAGTTGCCATTCCATCAGGCCCCATCGGGCGGGCCCCGGAAGCACGGTGATCCACGACATGGCGGCCCAGGGGTGCGCTTGCAGCGTCAGTCGCAGGTCGACGGCGTTTTGTCGTAGGGCTTTCAGTGGGTGTTGTGGTTCAGCCGGGGTGGGGATTTCGGTGGCGACCTTGTCGGTCATGAGGCGAATGAGCTCTGGCTTGTTTTTGACGTGGTTGTAGAGCGACATGACTTCGAAGCCGAGCGAGCCAGCCAGTTTGCGCATGCTGAGCGCGCCGAGCCCGTTGGTGTCGGCGTAGTCGACGGCGCCGGTCACCACTCGCTCTCTAGTAAGAGGTGCTCTCTTGGCGCTGGTGGGTGCGTCCACAGTCACATCTTAACGTCTAGACAGGCCGGATACGTACAGTGTACGCTAAGGATGAATCTAGACGTACACTGTACGTATCACTCGGAGGAGAACCATGACCACCAAAATGAAAGCGGCAACCCAAGGACGCTACGGACTCGAACACATCGGCGTCCAAGATGTACCCGTCCCAGAACCCGCATCGGGCATGGTTCGGGTCGCCGTCAACGTGGCGTCGATCAACCCGGCCGACTGGCATTTGGCCAGCGGCACACCAATGTTCCTTCGATTGACCGAAGGTCTTCGCCAACCCAACGAGTTCGTGATCGGTCGCGACGTCGCCGGCACGGTAGACGCAGTGGGCGCCGGTGTCACCAACCTTCAACCCGGCGACCGGGTCTTCGGTTCCATGACCGGCGGTTTCGCTCCCTACGCTCTGGCCAAAGCCGACCGGGTGGCCCGCATCCCCGACACAGTCGACGACGACACCGCCGCCGGGCTTCCGATCGCCGGAGTCACCGCTCTACAGGCGCTGGAGAAAGGCGGGGTCGGCGGCAAGACAGTGGTCATCAACGGTGCCTCGGGCGGAGTGGGCCACTTCGCCGTGCAGATGGCCAAAACCCTCGGGGCCACCAGCGTGACCGGCGTGTGCAGCGGTCGAAACGCCGAACTGGTTGCAAGCCTCGGCGCCGACCGTGTGGTGGACTACACCAAGGCCGACTTCACCGACCACGCCCACGACGTCATCATCGACTGTGCCGGCAGCCGCTCAACGTCGGAACTCAAAAGCGGCCTAACGGACAGCGGTGGACGACTGATCATGGTGGGACCGGCAAAAGGCGGAAAGGTCATGGGGCCATTACCGGAACTGTTGGCCATGGCGGCTCGCTTCGCTGTGTCACCACACAAGCTGACCGTCTTCACGGCGGAGGAGACAGCGGAACGCCTGGAACGACTAGCGGCCATGGCGGCTGACGGTTCGCTGATCACCCATATCGACCGGGACTTCAAGCTGGCCGACATCAGCGACGCCTTCCAGTACTTGGGGACTCACCGGGCAAAGGGCAAAGTGCTTATCCGGCCGTAGCCAGCCGTAACCGGCGAGGACCGGTTTCATCACGGTTGAACGGAGACGATCAGGACTTATCCCGGGTGTATTCGATGACTCGGGCCATGGCGGCGTCACCGGCTTTGGACACGCTGCCGGCGTCAAACGGCGGCTGCGGGTCGTACTCAATCATGAGCTGCATGGCCCGCGCTGCATCGGCGTCGACCAACAGCTCCGACAGCCGCAGGGCCATGTCGATACCGGACGACACTCCGGCGGCGGTGATAATGCGCTCGTCGAGGTGTTCGACCACTCGCTGTTCAGTTGGCTCGGCTCCCAGCTTGGCCAACGTATCGTAGGCACTCCAATGGGTGGTGGCCGACAGACCGTTCAACAGACCGGCCGCCCCAAGTACCTCTGCACCGGTGCACACCGAGGTGGTGAAGCGAGTGCTGCGATGCACTTCTTTCACCCAGTTGACCAGCGGGTGATCGTCAACGGTTCGCACCTCGCGGGTCCCGACTCCGCCCGGAACCACGACAACATCGGGGTGTGGCACCTCGTCAAAGGTGGCATCCACGGTCAGTCCCAGGAAGCCGTTCTCGGTACGGACCTCGCCCTTTGACTCACCGACAAAGACCACGGTGGCGCCGGGCAGGCGCTGCAGCGTCTCATACGGTCCGATGGCGTCAAGGGCCGTCATCCGCTCGAACAGGGGAATGGCGATCTGCATCAGCGAGCCTCAGCAACAGCGGCAGTCACACAGATTTCAACCAGCAAGGCCGAGCGAGCCATGTGGGCTTCGACGCACGCCCGAGCTGGAGCGTGACCGGTGGGAACCCAGTCGTTCCACACCTCGTTCATCAACGCAAAATGGTTAGCGATGTCTCGCAGGTAGATGGTGGCCGAAAGTAGATGCTGGCGGTCAGATCCGGCTTCGGCCAACAGCGCGTCGACCTTGGCCAAGGTGGAGCGGGTTTGTTCTTGAATGTCGGCGTCGGGGTCCTCGGCAACCTGGCCGGAAAGGTAGACAATTCCGTTGTTGATGACGATGGCGCTAGCCCGTTCCGTCGTCTTCATGCGAGTGATGTGATCAGCTGCCATCAGGCAACTCTAGGCCCCGTCGGGGTCGGCACCGGTATCGCCGCTCGGCTGGTCGGGGGCCGGGCCACGACCACTCGTGCGCCACCTGCCCGCTTGGCCTCATACTGGGCGGTGTCGGCCCGTCTGATCAGTTCGTCGTCGTCGACGGCCACGTTGGTACCGGCTACACCGATGCTGGCCGCCACCGCAATGGTTTCGGGACCGATAGCAATCGGGGTGTCGAAGATTGCCCGCACCCGCCGGCCCAGGTCGGCGGCATCACCAACGGTGCTCACCACCACCAGTTCGTCGCCTCCGATGCGGGCCACCATTTCATACTCGGCGACGGCGGCGATGAGCCGTTGGGCCACGCTAGTCAACAGTTGGTCGCCGGCCCGGTGGCCCCCTCGGTCGTTGATAGCTTTGAAGTCGTCCAAATCCAGGTACGCCAAGTTGACCACACTGACATCACCGTGGGAGAGCTCCCGCAGCGATTCAGACAAGAACTCTTCGAAGCGGAGCCGGTTGGCCAAACCAGTCAACGGATCGGTTCGTGCCATCCGTTTTGCGGTCGCTGCCGCGGACGCCAGCCGGTCGTTGGCTACCACCATCCTGGCCCGCTCCGTTTCCAGTTCGGCGACCAGCGTTTCGTTGTGTTTCACCGTGTCGATGAGGTTGAGGTGAAGTTGTCGTTGGTCAACAGCCACCGATGCTCCGTAGGCCCAGGCCACCAGCATCAGCCAAATCAGATTCACTGTTCCCGGTGCTCCCTGAGTGGCGAAACCGTAGATGAACAGCGCCACCAACGGGGCGGTGAACGAAGCGAAGGCCGGCAGGAACTGCGACGACGATATCGACCCGCCCAGCAGCACACAGGTTGCGACCGCGCCAACGACCCCCTGGTAGACGGGGTCGACGGGCAGTACGAAAGCGGCCAGCGAACCCCACAAGACACCGTGAAGGAACTCGACCGGATACACGAGATAGCGCCAGGTATCGATGTCCAGTTTCAGATGTTTCAGTGCCGGAGGTAGAGGTATCGCTACCATCATGGCCGTCGCCCAGCCGAGCAGGTTCGGGCGCGGCACCTGGCCCCAAAGGAGGACGACCACAGCCGCCACCACTGCGATAGCGGCGATGGACGCGGCCTCAACACCGATGTAGTAGCGCTGGCGGAGCAACTCACGAACATCGACCTCAACATCAACATCAACGTCGGCGGAGGCCGCCTGGTCCGTTTCGTCTAGGCCCGCATGGGGCCCGCCTGCACTACTCACACCCTGGTTGATCGGCTCGCCGCCACCGATACTTTCGTGGTGGCCTACGTTAATCCAGGTGGCAGGGCCAAACAGACTGGGTTAGACGGGCCAGGTCGGGCGCTCGACAATTAGCGCTACTGCTGGCTCACCCGAAAAACAGGCGTCGAACGTCGGAGCCTTTGGCCATCCACGAGGCGCCAAACGCCCACAGGCCAACCCACTCCCCCAGCAGAATCGAGAAGCGGTCGAGCACACCAAACCCTTGAGTAACCGCCACGAAGATGATGGCACCGACGATCACGCCGCTCATCAAGTAGTGGAACCGATACCAGAAGCGCGGAGTGAAACTTTGGTCCGGGTGATGTGGGCCGTCCAACTCCTCGCGAGCGAACTGCACGCTGATCAACGCGGCGGAGACGAACAGCGTGGCGGCAGCGATGTAGTGGATGGTCTCGACGGTGCCTTCGCCCAACCGTTCCTGCAGCGGAACGAGGGCCATGCCGACGGGCACGCTGGTGGGAAACAGGGCAACAGTGATGGCAGCGATGCCGGCCGCCATGGTGAGGATGTTCTCCAGCGTCCGTTCGAACACTTTGTAGGTGATGAGGAACACACCGTCAACGACGAGGATGCCGACGAAGATGTCCCGCACACCGGAGTGGTAGTAGGCGCTGAGAGAGCCTCGAGCCGTCGGGCTACCTTCGAGGAACATGGTGTCGAGCAGGATCAGCAACGGCGGTAGTGCGATGGTCAGCAGCCCGACCACAAAACGCAGCAACAGGAACGATCCGGTGCGAAGTTGGTTGGCGGTCTGATCCGGTTCCGGCATGGGCCAGAGCCTACTACCCCGACTACGGTTGACGAGCACGTAGGGGAAGGCAGGGGAGGCACTCATGACTGCATCTGAATTGGCCGAATTCGAGACCGCCAAATTCGAGACCATTACATTCGAGACCATCAAGGTTGAGGCTGGTGACGGCCCGATCGGCCGGGTCACCTTGAACCGGCCGGACAAGCTGAACCCGCTGAGCACCCAAACGTTGCAGGAGTTGGCCGCCGCGTTCCACGCTCTCGACGGTGTGCCGGGCTTGAAGGTAGTGATTGTGTCCGGAGCGGGACGGGCGTTCTCGGCCGG
>CALJMD010000077.1 GCA_937981915.1 uncultured Acidimicrobiales bacterium | reverse complement strand
TGGCAGCCGATGACTTCGACGTGGTCGGCGAGGCGATAGAACTTACCGGTTCGGTGGTTGGGCTTACATCGGGCCGTCAGCCACTGGTGTGGTTCGGGTCCGGGCGCCAACCGCTGAAGCTGAACCCACCAAGCTGATCCCCGCGTGTGGCAAAGGCATTGCCCGTTCCAGCCGCGGCTACTACGGTCGGCCAGATGACTGAGACGCAGACCGCTGCCTCCGATCGCTTTGGCGACTCGCCCCACGCCGACATTGCTAAACGGTTCATCGACGGGCGTTCCTGGGTCGCCGACCTGGCGCTATCACCGGACGGCGAAAAGGTGGCGTTTGTCGTCGCCACCACCAGCGTCGATGCCAACAAGACCACGCTCAACGTGTGGCTCGACGATGCGCCTCTCACCTCCGGTGAGGTTGACGGAAGTCCGACATGGTCACCCGACGGCCGCTACCTGGCCTTCACCTCGCGCCGGGCCGACAAGAAATCTGAAACCACCATTCACGTCATCCCGGTTGGTGGGCCGGGTGAAGTCCGCACAGTCTGTGCCATGGCTGACGGAGTCGGCAGCCTTACGTGGTCACCGGACGGCCGTTGGCTCGGGTTCACTAGCCGAACACAAGACGCCCGCTACAAAGAAGAAGACGTGTCCTGGCAGGCTCCGCGCAAAGTGGACCGGTTCTTCTCCCGGCTCGACGGCGAAGACTGGGTGTTCGACCGGCCCCAGCATGTGTACGTGGTAGCGGCCGACGGCACCGGAAGCCCCCGCAACTTGACCGAAGGAGAGTTTCAGCATTCCGGCGTGGCGTGGTTGCCTGACTCGTCGGCTGTCATCACTTCAGCGGCCCGCCACGATGATTGGGACCGGAATCTGGCCGAAGATCTGTTCGTGATACCGCTCGACCCACAGGGCGGCGAGATTCGGCGACTGACCGCAACCGACGGCTACTACGGTGGCGCATCCGTCTCGCCTGATGGAAGCCGACTCGCCTTTGTCGGGTTTGTCGACCAGCGGGTCTATCCGCAAAACGCCAAGGTCGGGGTGATGCCGCTGACCGAGGGGGTGACGTCGGGAGCTGACGTCAACTGGATCTCGGAATCGGTGGACAGGACGTTCGCTCCGATGGTGGGCGGTCAGAATCCCATCTGGATCGACGACAACACCATCGTGGCCACCGCCGAGGATCGCGGGCAACAACACGCCTACCGGTTGACTGCCGACGGATCGAGCGACCCCGAGGTGATGACGTCGGGAGCGAAGATCGTGGCCCGCATCGAAATGGTTCCGGGTTCAACCACAGTCGCCACGTTGGAAGCCGACGTTGCTCACTCGACCGAACTGTTCGTCAACGGCGAACGACGAACCATGGTGACCGAAGCGTTCAGCGGCAACACCGTCGGCTGGGAGAAGTTTGCCGTTCCCACCAACGACGGAACCGATGAAATCGACGCCTGGATCATGCGTCCGGCCGACTTTGACGAGGCCAAGCAGTACCCGGTTCTGCTCAACGTTCACGGCGGCCCGTTCGCCCAATACGGTGAAGGCTTCTTCGACGAAGCACAGTTCCAGGCCGCCGCCGGATTTGTTGTCGTGATGAGCAACCCCCGCGGCGGTAGCGGACGCCATACCGAATGGGGCCAATCGGTCCTGGGTCCGAAACATCCGGTCGTGTCGGGTACCGGGTGGGGGTCTGTCGACGTGGAGGACGTGCTAGCCGTCATCGACACCGCTTTGGAGCGTTACACCTTCTGTGACCCAGACCGGGTTGGCATGTTGGGTGGTTCCTACGGCGGTTTCATGGCCACTTGGCTGGCCGCCCACCATGGCGATCGGTTCAAAGGCATTTGTTCAGAACGGGCGGCCATCAACCTCATCTCGATGGAGTGGTCGAGCGACATCGCCACTGCATTCCACAGTGAGCACGGCATGTCGCACTTGGACGATCCGGAGGAATACAAGCTGCGTTCCCCGGTAAACCAGGCGGCCAACATCGAAACGCCCATGCTGATCATCCACTCCGAGGAGGATTGGCGGTGCCCCATAGGCCAGGCGGAGGAGTTGTGGGTGGCCCTTCGGCTCATGGGTAAGGAGGTGGATTTCTACCGCTTCCCCGGTGAGTGCCACGAGCTTTCCCGCTCAGGCTCACCAATTCACAGGGTGTACAGGGCCCAGATCATCTTGGACTGGTTTGCCGACAAGCTGAGTTAGCGCCTCAACTTCGGGTCAAGACGACCCGACAGTAGAGGTATGACGGCAGGCGTTTATCGACGCCCGGGCTTGGCCGAGCACGGGTACATCACTCCGATGACGGCTCTTTTGCTTGTACCCCTTTTGATATTCGCGGCGTTCTCCGTTGACATCGGAGGGTGGCTGTCTCAGGCCACCAAAGCTCAAAATGCCGCTGACGCCGCGGCGTTAGCTGCGGCCGTTCACCTGCCGGACAAGACGTTAGCCAACTCCACTGCTCGCGACCTGGCCGCCGCCAACGGCTTCGTTGACGGAGTAGGTGGCGTCGATGTTCTGGTGACGTACCCACAAGACGACATCATCAGAGTGGAGATCGTCCACGAAGCCCGGTTCTTCCTGTCCCGGATCGTGATGGAGGACACACTCGACATCAGGCGGTTCGCCGACGCATTCGCCGTTCCGCCGTTGATTCCCGGGGTGCCCACCAACGTGTTGGGCTTCGGGCCGTACTCCATCGACGGTTCACCGGTATCGAACTACTGGTTGTATGAGGGCAACGACTGCACCGAAGCCGACGAAGGTGACTGGCGGGCCGCTCAAGCCACCGCCCGACCGTGGTGCGACGACTCCCAAGTTCCCCAAGCGCAATGGAAAGGCGCTACCGATGGGCGAACCGGCGGTTCGTTCTACCTGGTGCAGATCCCGCCGGGGGCCACCGACCCGTCAACTCTGTACGTGTTCGATCCCGGAGCGTGCAACAAATACGGCGAGAAGCCGCAGGACCCGAACTTCAGCTCCGAGCGTTTCAACGTGTCGCTGTATCTACGCCAGTGGGACACCGGTGGCACGTTGACCCGGCGAACCGACGACACGCCGCTTACCAACACCTTCTGGCGTTCCGACGACTGCCCCCGTGACACGCTGCCCAATCAGCCTCGCAACTGGACCGACACCACCCAAGGGTGGACCGAAACCCCGATCACTTTCCCCGGAAACGCCACGGGTGAAATGGAATACCACCTGGTCCAGACGGTGGTCGACGGCCGCAAACGTCGTGCTCTCAACCACTTTGCGTTCTGGGTTAAGCCGGCAGGCGGGACATCATGCACCACGGTCGCACCGGGAGCCTGTCCCACAATCAGCGGCGACGAGTGGATGTCGATTGCTTCGGAAGGAAACGGCATGGGCAAGGCCGAAGAGCTGTTTCTTACCGAGGTTCACCCTCGCTACGAGGGCCTTGACCTGGTCATCAACATTTGGGATCCGGGCGAAGGAATGGACAACCTGCAGTTCGTCGACCCCTTGGGCAAGAGCCTCGACTTCACCTGGACAACCGACGACCCGGCCTACGGCACCGACAACAGCGCCGAGAACTGTGCCGGGAGACCGTGCCTGAACCTAGACCCCAAGAACAAGCAGTACCCCCCGAAGCTGCCCGAATGGAAAAAGGGCTGGCGCTTCAACGGACGAATGGTGACCTTCACCATCCCCCTCGACGGCCAAACCGAATTCTCCCGCTACCCCCACTACTGGTTCCGCATGCGGATCACGCCGCCGTCCAATCGTTGGGTTCGAGACGAAGTGACGTTCTCGGTTGAACACGGCGGACAACAATTGCGACTGGTCGACTGATGCTGTATCTACGATCCGGTCGGCGAAGCCGCCAAACAAGCCGGGAGCGGGGCGCCACCGTCGTGGAGTACGGCCTCCTCACCGCGCTATTCGTGTTAGTAACCGTGTCCGGCATCCAGTTCCTGTTCGACAGTTCGAGCACAGCGATTCAAGCCAACGGCGTCGATATCGCTGAACCGCGCCAATACGCCGACCAGCTTGTCACCTCCACCCAACCCGCCCCTGACGACTGGGACGGCAGCACTGTGCCTCAAGGCGAGACGCTCTACGATGTCACGTTCTCCATGGCTGGCGAATGCGCCAATCAGGGACGACGAACCCTTGAACTGGGCCCCTGCACCGGCGAGCTGGACACGTTGTATTCACTTGAGCTGTGGAACGGCAGTGACTACCGAGTGACCGGCTCAAACACCGGCCGCTGCGTGATCGCCAACGGCCGGGCTGGGGCAACGCTGCTCCAAGACACCTGCGTCGGAGCCCCCGACGAGATGTGGGAGATCACGAGAGTCGACGCCCAAACCATGGTGTTGACCAGCCCGCTAACCGGCTATTGCTGGATGGCCGACCGCGGTCGGATCATTGAGGCCGTCTGTTCCGGTTTGGCCGACCAACACATCACGATCGATCGGCCCCCTGGACCATGATTCTTGCCGCCCTCCTCGCACGCCGTCGTGCGGCAACTCGCAATGGTCAACGCGACCGCGGGGCTGCCCTGGTGGAAGCAGCGTTGGTCACCCCGATCTTCTTGCTGTTCATCTTCGGAATCTTCGAGTTCGGGCTGTTGTTCCGCAGCTATCTGACAACGACCACCGCGTCGTCCGAAGCGGCGAGAGCAGCCAGTGTGGCCTCCGGTGGCCCCACCGCCGACTACCTCATTCTCCAGAGCATGGCCCACGGCCTGGCACCACAAAACGTGGACAACATGATCAAGATGGTGGTGTACGACGCTCCGGACGCCAACGCCGAAGTCCCCGCCGCGTGCTTGAATGGGCCGGTCACCGATTTGTGTAACTACTACACGCCACCGCTGGTAGCGCTGCCCTACCTGGACGAAGACGGCCACCGCACACCTCACTGGGGCTGCGGAGACGACTCGGTTGACAAGTTCTTCTGCCCGCTCGATCGCAACACGTCGGCCGAACCACCCGGCCCCGGCTACGTGGGCGTGTACGTCGAGACCCGCCACCAGTATCTGACCGGCTTCTTCGGCACGGAGCGAACCTTGCGTGACACCACTGTGGTTCGGATAGAACCGGGCCGACCCAGACTGGATCTTCGATGAGTTTGTCCGTCCGCCGTCGTTCACCGGCCAATGATGACAACGAAGCCGGTGCGGCCATGGTCGAAATGGCCATCGTCGGTGTCCTACTGGCATTCCTCTGCATGGGCTTGATCGAACTCGGCTTCGCCTGGCGTGACTCGATCACGGTTGAGCAGGCCAGCCGACTTGGCGTTCGAGCCGGGGCGGCGATGACCGGCGAAGATCGGGCTGATCAACTTGCCGTTCAAGCACTCATCGCTTCGCTGGAGCCCAACGAGTACGACCAGTTGCAGTACGTCGTGGTCTGGGACGCAACCACTAGTTCCGAAGTTCCAGCCGGGTGTGAGGCGGGCAGCAGCGTTGCTTTGAAGTGCAACCACTTCACCAAAGCCATGCTTGACAATGCCGCCAACGATGCCCGGTGGGGCTGCGCAGCCGGCAGCTACGACGTCGCCTGGTGCCCGACGGCTCGAGACTCAGTACCTGAGAACGCGACGTACATCGGCGTCCACATTCAGAGCAGACGAAACTGGATGACCAACTTCTTCCCCGGAGGCGGCATTGACTTTGGCGCCAGTACCATCATGTCCCTCTTGCCGACTGACTACTGACCAGACCGGCTATTGGTCAACGGTCTACTGATCAGACCCGTTCCTCAGACGATGAGGACTGGTGTTCCTAGCGGCAGGGTTTGAGCCAACTCGGTGATCACGTCGTTGGCCAGTCGAATGCAGCCGTGGCTGACGTTCGTCCCGAGTGACGTCGGGTCGTTGGTGCCGTGCAGGCCGATGATGGCGGTGTCGGCTCCGCCGAATGATTCAAGAACCTCGCTGAAGCCGGAAAGGCCGAAGGCGAACGGTCCGTAGTCTCCATCGGGATTTGGTGGGGCGAGGAGTTCTAAGAGATAGAAGTCTCCAACCGGGGTCGGTGTGTCGCCGGTGCCAATGGCCACGTTGGTTTCCAGCCACAGGGCGTCTTGTTTGAAGACCCGCAGGTTGAAGGCGTCGCGATCGATCTCCACCCGGTACGGATTGTTGGTCAAGGTGACATCGGCCCGTTTGATGAACCCAATGGTCCCGTTGGGTTGAACCGGAAGGAAGACCTCGATCCACTCCGAGGAGCCGTCGGCGCCGCCGTCGACTACTCGAAACACCATGGGGGTGCCCACCGGGGTCGGATGGGCGAAGCGCCCAACCTCATCAGCATCGTCAGCGGCAGCCACTCTTGCCACCACCTCTGGGGCCGTGGCCTCAGCGACCACGGTGAAAGCCGGTGCCGCCGCCCCATCGACCGGCAACGGATCAACGTCGGCTTGAGCTTGCCCGGTCTCCTCATCGGTGTTGGCGGCGTCCACATCGATGGTTTCGTCGGTTGTCGCTTCAAGCTGAGCCGACTCTAAAACAGCGTCGCCGCCGGTTGAACAAGCCGACCCGAGAAGGGTGAGGCAGGTCAAACCGGCGGCGAAGCGCTTGAACATGATTTTGACCGAAGTCTCGATCAGCCGGTGTAGGTCGGGGTAGCCGGTGCCGGCTTGGTGGGCTCAGCCTCGGGGACCGGCTCACAGGTGACCTTCATGCTGCTGGCGATGCTGGACATGCCATCGGCACCGAGAACGACGGAAGCCGAGATCGAGTCACCGAGGGTGAGGGCACCGCCGTTGCTGGTCGTTGCGTCGGCCGTGTCTTCAACGCCGGAGATTTCAACGCTGGAATCACCGCTGCTGACAACCAGCTTGTTGCCGGGGTGAACCGAACCCTGGTTTACCACGGTGGCGACGACGTTGCAGGCTCGTCCGGCCAGCGCGGCGTCGACTGCGGCGGAGCCGAGTTCGACGGTGTCGCCTTCGGCACCTTGAATGAATGCGCTGCCGAGCGGTACGTCGACCACGTCTGCGTCCTGCGCGTTTACGGGGCTTGAGAACAGCCCGAGTGTCGCAGCCAAAGCAGCCACGGCACCGACGATAAGAATCCGCCGTTTACCCATAGTTATCTGTCTCCCAGAATCGGTTTTGGAGTGTCTTGCTTCCGGCCAAGGTCCACCTCACCGGGCGTGGGCACAAGACGATTTCCCTGCTCACCGATGCGACCTCGGGTCTACCGCCGCCCTTGCGACTTCCGTTGGCACAACATCGTTGTACAAGATTGAATCTGTTAGTCAGGGTAGTGCTTCCGGCCCATGCGGTCACGTCACGACCGGCCCCGTCGACCGGACTCGTAACGTTTGTAATGGTCGCGTTACGCTGCCGACATGCGACCGTTTCGAATACTGGGTGTCCAACAGATCGCCATCGGTTCTGACGACCTGGCTGCTTTACGGCACCTCTGGGTCGACACGCTGGGGGTTGCCAAGATCGGCGAATACACCAGCGAATCAGAGAACGTTCGCGAAGACATTCTTCAGACCGGTCCGGAGGTCGCTCCGGTCGAAATCGACCTAATGGAACCAATCGACCCTGACGGTCGCCCTCGGGTTCACGAGCCGGCCCTCAACCACATCGGGCTGTGGGTTGACGACCTGTCCACCGCGGTCGAATGGCTGACCGCCGAAGGGATGCGTTTCACTCCTGGCGGGATACGCAAAGGCGCGGCGGGTCATGATGTTGTCTTCATTCATCCCAAGGGAAACGATGACTTTCCCTTGAGCGGCCAGGGCGTGCTTATCGAACTGGTGCAGGCCCCGGCCGAAATGGTCAGCCAGTGACGGTGGACGGCTTGCTGGCCGAACTGGAGGCCCGCCTACCGGCCGACTGCATCCAGCTCGACCGCGACGTCATCGACACCTACAGCCAGGACCGTGCCATCTTCGAAGACCGTGGCACCGCGTCGGTGCTGGTCATGCCTCGCGACACCGCCCAGGTAGTTGCCGCGGTCGAGGCCGCCAACGCAGCCGACGTGCCGATCGTCCCTCGTGGCGCCGGAACCGGTTTGACCGGTGCCGCCAACGCCGTCAACGGCTGCATGATGCTGTCGCTGCACCGGATGAACCAGATCCTCGAGATCGACACCGCCAACCGGCTTTGTCGGGTGCAGCCCGGAGTGATCAACGCCGACCTTAAAGCCGAAGTGGCCGCACACGGCCTTTTCTACCCGCCCGACCCTGCTTCGGTCGACATGTCGAGCATTGGCGGCAATGTTGCCACCAACGCCGGTGGATTGTGCTGTGTGAAATACGGGGTCACCAGAGACTACGTGATGGGCCTCGAAGTGGTGATGGCCGACGGTCGGGTCATCCGGACCGGTCGCAAAACCATTAAGTCCACCACCGGCCTGGACCTGACCGGTCTGTTCGTCGGCTCCGAAGGCATCCTGGGGATCGTCACCGAAATCACCCTCAAGCTTGTGCCTGCGCCCGATGAACCCTCCACCGCTGTTGCCTACTTCGACGAGTTGAAACCGGCAGGCGAGGCCATCGTCGAAATGTTCCGCCAAGGGCTTGAACCGTCAGTTATGGAAATCATCGATCAGGCATGCCTGCGCCAGGTCGAGGCCGTGTACCCCATGGAGCTTGACATCGACGCCGCCTGTTTGCTGCTGATCCAAACTGAAGGTGACGGCTCGGCAGCCGCCATCGAACGCATCGCCGAGGTGTGCCGGGCCAACGGGTCGACGTTCGTCTACCACGTCAACGATCCGGCCGAAGGCGACATGTTGATCGAAGTTCGCCGCAAAGTGTGGCCCGCTTTCGAAACGTTGGGTAAGGCCATGTTGCCCGAAGACGTTGCTGTGCGGCGCGAGCACCTTCCCGAGTTGTTGGCCGGGATCACCGAGATCGGCGAGCGCTACAACGTTGCCCTGCCAACGCTGGGTCACGCCGGTGACGGCAACATGCACCCGATGCTGGTGTTCGACGACACCGACCCTGACGAGGTCGCTCGGGTCCGCTCGGCCTTCTCTGACATCATTGCGTTGTCACTGCGCCTGGGCGGAACCATCGCCGCCGAGCACGGCGTCGGCACGCTGAAACGGGAGTTCATTGAGGACGAACTCGATCCGGTGCAGTTAGAAGTGCAGCGCAGCATCCGGCAACTTCTCGACCCGAACGGCCGGTTCAATCCCGGCAAAGCCCTCTAGAAGCGTACGGTTGAACCTGTGGACGTCACCGTTGAACTGGACGCCGATTCCATTATCAAAACTGCTGACCGACTGGCGGAGCGGACGCGAACCCGCTTCCCCGACGCCAACCTGACGGTGCAAGCCGACCGGTTGGTCGTGTTGGCCAAACGGTCCAAGGTCCGCGCCGACGAAATCAGCCGACCCATTTGGTGGATCAGAGGATTGTTTGCCGTTCTAGCATTTGCCGTGATCCTCGGGCTGGCCGCCGCACCACTGAATATCGAAGCCAATACCCAGCAGCGGGACCTCCTGGACTGGATTCAAATAGCCGAAGCAGCCATCAACGATGTGGTGCTACTGGGTGCCGGAGTGGTCTTTCTGATCACGTTGGAAGGTCGAATCAAGCGGCGACGAACCCTGCGCGAACTACACCAGCTGCGGTCGTTCGCCCATGTCATCGACATGCACCAGTTGACCAAAGACCCTCACCGAGTGATCGGCGCCCCGGAAGAAGCCGAGGCTCCCATCATCGAAGCCGAGCTGACGCCGTTTGAGCTAAGCCGGTACCTGGACTACTGCTCGGAGCTCCTGGCCATCGCCGGTAAGGTCGCCGCCCTCTACGTGCAGCGATTCGATGATCAGGTCGTTCTGGAGAGCGTGACCGAGATTGAAACGCTGACCACCGGGCTCTCCCGCAAGATCTGGCAGAAAATGATGGTGTTGTTCGAGGCCTACCCGGACTCGATAGTTCCCTGAGCGAACGCCTCTGCTGCTTGCGC
>CALJMD010000076.1 GCA_937981915.1 uncultured Acidimicrobiales bacterium | reverse complement strand
CATTCCATCGGCCATCTGACGGTCGTAGCGAGCGTCAATCCGTCGGTCCATCTCGTCACGATCGATCTCGAGCCCGGCCAGACGGAAGCGAGTCGGCGGATATTGATCCACGCCGGGCCCGAAGCTGGAGAACGGACGATTGGCACCAATAGTGACTTCAAGTGCTCTGATGATTCGGCGTCGATTTCCTGGCAATATCTTCTCGGCAGCGCGAGCGTCGAGCGACTGCAGCCGTTGCCAGAGGACGTCGGTGTCGAGTTCGGCTTCCAGGTCGGCTCTGACGCCGGGAAACTGTGGTGGCACCGTGAATTGGTCGACCACCGCTCGGACGTACAGTCCGGTCCCGCCGACGACGATCACTGGGTTACCTCGGGACTCCGCAGAATCTAGGGCGTCGACGGCCAGGCGCTGAAAGTCAGTGACAGCAAACTCCTCGCTCGGGTCGACTACGTCAACGCCATGGTGAGGGATCAGAGCCCTCTCGTCGGCCGACGGCTTGGCCGTGCCGATGTCCATCGACCGATAGACGGCCATCGCATCAGCCGAAATCACCTCTGTCGCGCCGAAACGGCCGGCAACTGCCAGGGCGGCCGACGACTTTCCGCACGCGGTTGGTCCAACCAGGACGAGGGGTTGAGCGACCATCAGGAGGTCAACTCAATAGGCCCCAGCTGTTCGACGAGAAGGGTCAACAGTACATAGGCATCGAGCTTGATGAGGTCAGGCTCCGATCCGTAGGACTCGTAGAACCCAAAGAGCGCTTCCGCTCCGGCAACGGCGGGCAGGTAGCGGTGCATGACGGCCAGGTCCCGGTGGCGATCACCGACGCCCATTCGGCTCAGACCGTCGAGGGCCAGTACGTCACCCCGAATGGTTTGTTGAAGTGACCAGTTGTGCGGCCGCAGGTCCCCGTGTATGACGACGGGGCGGGGCGGCTCGTCAGGTGACAAGTCGAGTTGGACCGCTACCAGTTCAACAAGTTCGGCCGGTTGATAGCGGTCATAAGGCTCAGGAATGACCCACTGACGGCTGTCCGCTGCGGCAACTTCACCACGTAGTTCTTCCAAAGCCTGTTGGGTGGAGGCGTCATAGGGGCAGCTTGCCGTGGACAACGAATGCAGCTCAGACAGCGACGTACCCAACAGGCGTCCTAGCTCACCTGCCCCGAGCGAGGTGTCGCTCAACTCGACCGGCGCTGATGTCGTCCCACCTGAGGGTGCGACCACCAACCCGCTAGCCGGGCCGACCTCAAGAGCAGCGGTTAACCAGTGGTGGCGATCATCCATCGGTGAAGACGCTACTGGGATTCTCTCCAGCCAGACGCATAGCCATGGCCATGAGCGTTCCCGCGACCGCATCAGGAGCGACCACCTGGTGAAGGTGATCGCCGGTGAGCTGCAGCGTGTACCAACCCTCGGACTTGGCCTGTCGGCGCGCCATCTCGTAGCTGCCGCCGAAGGCGATGTAGCCCCGACCCAGCTTCGGGGGCAGCTCGGGAACCGGACAGCTCTGGTTGAACCAGGTGCGTGGGACCGACGGCGCCTCGTCGAACACGACGGCGCGAGCTTCGGGGTCCACCACCAGACCGGAGACAAATGAGCCCCACCAGCGAGGCCAAGGAGGCAGGTAGTCGTTGGGACGCATGAGGCCATCGAGCAGTTCAGCGAACTTAGGTTCATCCATCGCCAGTGATCGACCGTCGGGAAACCTGCCATCGACCAGGATTAGAGACTCCACCGGCCTACCCCAGCGAATCAGGCAATCAACCAGCATGGGCGCCCGGGTGCAGGCGGCGGAATGGGTCACCACAACCGCCGGGTTTGGGTTGCCGAAGCCGTCGGACTGCTTGATGACGTCCTCCAACCATGGGCTGATGTGGTCCTCACAGGCAGGACTGGTCATCGCAGGTTGGGGCACGATGACGTTTTGCCCCGAGCTCGCTAGAGAGTTGGCGGCATCCTGCCAGCTCGCCGAGCCCAGAAGTGGGCTGGGAACCAACAACCAGTTGCGCGATGCCGATGCCAAAGTTCCCTCCTGGGATGAGGCCCGATGAACGTCAACAGTGTCACCGGCCAGAGGCCGACGCAAATCGCCCGATGCCACGGTTCTAGCCCGCCAGCACGTCGAGACGGGTCCGATAGGTGGGGCGAGCCGTTATCTCCACCAATTCACCCAGAAGATATTGGTGGGCGGCGTCGGTTATTTTCGCCGTGGCGAACGTTCCCGGCTTAATCGGTCCTGATGGAAAGTGAACCAGCTTGTTTTGTGCCGTTCGGCCGGTGAGCACCGACGGATCCTTCTTCGACGGCCCCTCGACCACGATGTCCTCGATTCGCCCAATTCGGTCGCGATAGCGGGCGAGGGCCGAACGTTCGATCACCGTCCGGAGTCGGGCGTAGCGATCGCGAACAACCTGAGGGTCGCAGAACTGGTCAGCCATCTCAGCGGCCTCGGTGCCGGATCGGGGCGAGAAGACGAAGGTGTAGGCCGAATCGAATTCGGCCGCCGCGGCAACTTCTAAGGTGGCGGCAAAGTCATCTTCGGTCTCACCGGGGAAGCCGACGATAATGTCGGTGGAGACAGCTAGATCCTCGATGGTGGCTCGGGCCTGGGCGAGCTTGGTCAAATAGCGCTCCCCCGTATAGCCACGGTGCATTGCCGCCAAGATGGTGTCCGAGCCGGACTGAAGCGGAAAGTGCAGGTGCGGGACAACCGCGTCGACGTCGGCCATGGCCTTGAAAACATCGGGTGTCATGTCTTTGGGGTGGGGGCTGGTGAACCGAACCCGACGGATCCCATCGACCTCTCCAACCCTGGTGAGCAGCTCGCCGAACATCGGCCGCAACCGCACGTCTTCGCCTTCACGGCGGGCGGCTAGGGCCAAATCCCGTCCGTATGAATTGACGTTTTGGCCGAGCAGCGTGATCTCGGTGACTCCTTCGGACGCCAATCGACGTGCCTCTTCAACAATGGCCTCGATCGGGCGACTAATCTCGGCTCCCCTCACCGAGGGAACGATGCAGAACGCACACGAATTGTCGCAGCCGATCTGAATGGTCAGCCACGCCGCGTAGTCCGTTGTGCGCCGGGCCGGCAGTGCGGAAGGAAAGGCTTGGTCGTCGGCGGCCATCGCTTCCTCCCAGATTTCCATGACCGGCCCATCAGCCTTTGACCGGTCGAGCAGTTCCATCGCCCGATGGACGTTGTGGGTGCCGAAGACAACGTCAACGTGACCGGCTCGTTGCTGGATGAGGTCCCGATCTTTCTGAGCCAGACACCCACCGACCATGATCTGCAGATCAGGGTTGGATTCTTTCAACGTCTTCAGGTTTCCGAGAGCGCCGTACAGCTTGTTGTCAGCGTTCTCCCGAATGCAGCAGGTGTTCAACAACACCACGTCTGCATTCTCAGCAGAATCAGTTGGCTGGTAGCCGTCGCTTTCCAACAAGCCAGCTAGGCGCTCCGAATCGTGTTCGTTCATCTGGCAGCCGTAGGTGCGCAGATGATAGCGCTTGGGCTGGTCTGGAGCGGATTCCTTCACCCACCCAAGGCTAGGCCGTCAATCGGGCGCGGCCTATAGCTGGGCGTACCAGTCATAGCCCCGCTCATACCAGTAGTCGGTCGGCTGTTCATTGGTGAACGCCACCGACGCGATCCGCTTGAGACACTTGATGCCGTACTTGTTCGGCGTAGCCAACCGCAAGGGGGCGCCGTGCTCCAAATCGAGGGGCTCGCCTTGAAGCTCGTAGGCCAGCAACATTTGCGGATTCATCATCGATTCGATGTCGATACCCACGTAGTACTCACCGTCAGGGGTCTCAAGGGAAACAAAGTCGCTCGGTCGATCACCCAGCTGTCCCTCATACAGAGCGGCAAGGTCCGAGAACCTGGCTCCACCCCAAGTAACAACGTGACTCCAGCCTTCGACGCACTTGTGTTCGACGGTCAACTCAACCTTTGGCAGCTGCTTGATGTCATCAAGCGTGTGCGTTCCGACGATGTCGCCGCTGGGGCCGGTCACCGTGAGTTCCCAGCTCTCGAGGTCTATCGGTGACTCCAACCCGATTCGCCCGTTGACCCGAATCATCGAGGATGCCGAGCGGTCAAAGGTCGGAGCGGTACGACTGGCCGATACCGGTCGCCATAGTGCCTCGTTGAATTCATGGCCGCGCCGCAGCACATCGGGAATCCGATTTTCCTCCGGTCGCCCCTGCAGCCAGCGCCAACCCATGTAGGAACCGACCACGCCGGCCGCTCCGGTTAGAAACGAACGACGACTTCGCTGCTGATACTCGTCGATCGGCACGCGGGACTGTTCGGCCTCCACGGCTTTGTAGCGAGTAAAACGATCCTGGTCCTGCTGGGACCATCGGGGGTCCGGTTCTGCCGACAGCGGGTCAACAAACGACTCTTTACTCACAGTCCCTCTCCCTCTTTTGAAGCGGCTTCGACAGCAACCACCTTTTCGTAACCGGTAACCATCGACAGGAAATTTCGCCATCCGGCTCGAGCCACCTGTAGAAGATGAACAGCGAAGAAGACCAAGAAGCCGATAGTGACGAAGAAGTGAATTGCTCGGGCGGTCTCGTAACCACCGAACAGCGTGGTGACCAGCCCAAGGCCGCTGGGTTTGTAGATGGCCAAGCCGGTGGCGACAGCCAGGGCACCCAGGACGATCACAAGCGAGTAGGTCAGACGCTGAGCAGCGTTGTACTGGCCCTGTGGCGGCATCGGACGCTTCACCAACCGGCCGAGGTACAAGTCGTGGGCCACTACGGTCAGTGAATCTTTCACCGAGAAGCGGTCGGGCAACAGCCGACGCCAAAGTCCGCTTCGCCAGGTGTAGATTCCGTAGGCGACTCCGTTTATGGCAAACAACCAGCCAAAGGTGAAGTGGAATGCCATCCCCCGGGCCAAACGACGCTCAAGGCCCAATCGTTCGTTGACGACATCGGGAAAGAAATCAAACCAGTGCCAGCCGACGAGACCGACGCCGAACCCAAATGGGTCGCGCAGGTCGGCCCAGTAAATGCGCAAGCCGCTCCAGATCATGATTGTCAGTAGTGGAAAATTGATCCAGTGCATCCACCTTGTTCCGCGGCGGTGGCGCTCAACCGCCAACGGACCGGCAACGTTGTCTGGGCGAGAGGCATCGATTACGGCCATAAGCTGGACCCTACCAGGCCACTGTTACCGCAATCGAAACTCTCGAACAACAAGCGCTCTAGATCGGCGAATCAATTCAATGAAAGCTGTTCTACGATTCCGGGTGGAGGCGGTCCGCTGAGCGTTCCATTGCCCCCGGCCAACCCGATAGAGACGGACGAAGAGGCCCCAGATCAGGCCGGACAGCGGTCGCGCCCGGCCAAAAAGGCTGGCCACATCGTAGCGATCCTGATTGCCTGGCCGCTTTTGATCGGCGTCGCCATGGTGCTGTATTTAAGAACACAACCGGTTGACGATCCGCTCATGATTGCCGTGGTCGGGTTGACGCCTCTTGTCGGGCTGCCGCTGATTGTGGCGATTGTGATCGCCGTGTTCAGCCGCAGCCTTACCCTGCGGGCCGCTACCGCCGGTGTCGCTGCTGCGTTCATGATGATCATCTCTCCGGTTGACGCTGTCATCGGCTGTGGGGCTAGCGTCTCGGAGGCTTCCGTTGCCGGGGAAACCGCCACGGTGCTTACCGCAAATGTTCTGGTCGGCGGTGCCCTACCGGAGGAGTTCATCGGCACCGTGACCGCCGTCGATCCGGACATCATCGTCATGCAAGAGTTGCGGGGCGACTTCCTTGACCCGCTACGAGCCGACGAGCGGATGAGCAGCTACCAGTGGCGAACCGAAGACTGGCCGGGAACACGACGAGGAACCGTCGTGTGGAGCAGGTGGCCAATGACGGCAGTAGAACCCACCCCCAACGACGTCGAGTCAACCGTGAAAGCCACCATCGACACACCGTTCGGCGAACTAGATGTGCTCGGTGTGCATCTCACCGCCCCCGCCGTCGCCGCCAACGTCGAGCCATGGAAACAGGATCTGGCAGGACTCAGCGCCCAGCCGACTGACGGTACGGCACTGATTGCCGGTGACTTCAACGCCACCGAGGATCACGAGCCGTTTCGACTCCTGCTGCAGCAGGGCTGGTCCGACGCTCATGACAACAAAGGATGTGGGCTCGATGCCACCTGGCCCAGCGGCGGCCTGCCTACCGCCGTCATGCGCCTCGACCACATTCTTGTGACCGACCAGCTCACAACTCACGCCTTAGAAGTGCTCCCGGCCGGAGGCAGCGACCACCATCCGGTCGTCGCCGTCGTCGGCCCGGCCGACTAGC
>CALJMD010000075.1 GCA_937981915.1 uncultured Acidimicrobiales bacterium | reverse complement strand
CTGATGTTCGTCCTGATCGGCTTCTTTCTGATCTTCATTGTCGCCATCGTGTGGGTGGTGTTGCCGATCTATGCCGGCATCAAAGCCAACGACGGCGTCGACTACCGCTATCCGTTCAACATCCGCATAGTCAAGTAGCAGTTCCGGGGCGTTCGGGAGTCACCGGTTAACTCAACAGCGCCTCGATCGCATCGATGACGGCCCGTCGCTTGGTCGCGTCTTCGGCGTCGGGGTGAGGCGGAGCGAACGCTCCAGCGTCATTGTCGAAGTAACGACCTGACGACTGTTCGAAGTCATCGCCGACCGCAGCCCGGGCGATGATGTCGGCGCCGATGCCAATGTCGGATCCGGCCACACCGAATCCTTCTCGCACCATCTTGGTAGCCAGCAGCGATCCAGGGTTCACGGCTACCACCACTGGTCCAGCGTCGTCGGAGGCCAGCCCGAGCTCCATTGACCACATGGTCAGGGCCAGCTTGCTTTGGGCGTAGGCCGCCATATTGTCGAGCCCGGTGTATCGGACCATGGCCTCTAGGTCGACGGGGGCTTGCGCCGCCGAGGAGAGGTTCACGACTCGCCCGCCCGGTCCGAGGATCGGGGCTAGTCGGCGGGTGATGAGGTAGGGGGCGATGGTATTGACGGCGAAACGTACATCGAGACCGTCCGACGTTTGCGTGTTAGGGGTCTGGAAGACTCCGGCGTTGTTGATCACGACGTCCATAGCCGGGTGGTTGTCAGCCAACTCGTCAGCCCAGCTCTTGACGTCGTCGAGGTTGGACAGGTCGACGGTGTAGCCCAACGGCGTCGTGGCTCCCTCGGTGTGTTCGCCTACCGTCGTCTGAGCCGCCTCAAGCTTGGCCGGGTTTCGGCCGTGGAGAATCATGTGGTGGCCGTCAGCGGCGAGCAGCTTGGCTGCTTCCAGTCCGATGCCGTCGGTGGATCCAGTGATGAGAATGGTCTTGCTCACGTCTTACTCCTGGTGTTGATGAAAGTCCGGCAGTAGTTCACCGGCGATGGTTTCAAGTGTTGCGGTGATGTCGGCCTGGTTGAACCGCAGGTTCAGAGCCACATGGTGAACACCGGCCTCTTGCACGCCATGCAAGTAGAGGCGCAACTGATCGACGGTCAGCCGAAAGCCGAGGTGGATGGGTTTGGGGCCATTCGGGCCCGGCGTGTCGACGATGTCGACGTAGAGCGGCTGCATGACCGGCTTGGGGTCATGGCCAGCATTGGCCACCCGTTGCCGGTAGGCGTCCACGGCCTGCCGTTGGGCATCGGGGTTACGGGGGTAGGTAATCCAGCCGTCACCATGCCCGGCCACCCATTCCGGCGACTGTCGACTGGACCCGGTGACCAGGATCGGCAACCGGCCCCCGGTTGGTTTGGGCAACATGTCGATGCCTCGACCGACCGAACCGTAGAGATTGTCAAAGGCTGGAGCGGAGCTGGCCATGCGACTGATGTAGTCCATGTTGGCCCGGAAGCGTTCGGGCCGACTGTCAAAATCGATGCCCAACGCCGGATATTCGATCGGGCGGTCACCGGAGGCCACGCCTAGCAGTAGACGTCCGTCGGAAACGACGTCGGCGGTCGCTGCCGCTTTGGCCACATGCGCCGGATGGCGTAGCGGAAGGATGATGCTGGCTACGCCGAGGGCGATTCGGTTGGTGGCTCCGGCCAGCAGGCCGAGGTACACCCACGGGTCGAAGGTTTGTCCGGCGTCGCCGAACGATGGGTCGTTGAACGGGACGTCACGGAGCCAGAGGGCGGAGAAGCCAAGTTGTTCGGCCAGCCTGGCCCGTTCAAGATGTTGTTCCATCGGGGGGACGGGGTTGTTGGGGTACCGCTCGATGGGTACGACGAGGCCAACCGTGAGTTGTTTGGGTTCGAAGACGGCGTTGTAGGCCCGGTTGATGGTGCTGAATCGGCCCGGTTCTGCGTGCGCCGGTTCTGTGTCCCTCTGTCTTGTTGAATTCGGTGGGTGGTGCTCGGTCACCTCATGATCCTATGCTGTTTGGTACCTCTTGGTAAGAAGGCACCTCAACGGCAGGTAGGTACCCAATGGAAACTATCTCTTCGGCAGCGACGAACGACGATCCCGGCGACGCCTACTGCGAAACCTGCCCCTGTCGCGACGTGCTCGATCTGGTCGGTTCAAAGTGGTCGGTGTTGGTCATCGGGCGGCTGCAGGAGCAGCCCCACCGCTTCGGTGAACTCAACCGGGCGGTACCCGGTATCACCCAAAAGATGTTGACGCAGACCCTGCGGCGGCTCGAACACGACGGCTTGGTCAAACGAGAGGTGCTCGGACACATGCGACCGCCTCGGGTGGAATACTCCCTGACCGAACTTGGTGTCACCATCACCGAACCGCTGGAAGCGATACGAGTGTGGTCCGAACAGTACCTACCGCAGGTCAGAGCGGCCCGTCGTCATCATGAGGCGGCCGAAGCCGCATTGGCGGAAACTGCCGCCGAAACCACCGTGAGTGGGTAGGCCCGGACTGCTTGCAACTATCCTCGGATCATGGTTGAACCCGATTTCCTCCGTTTCGACACGCTGAGTCTGCACGCCGGCCAGCAGCCCGACCCGACCACGGGAGCTCGGGCGGTTCCCATTTACTACACCACGAGCTACTCCTTCCCCGACACCGACGAAGCTGCGGCACTGTTCAATCTGGAAGTACCCGGCCACATCTACAGCCGAATCTCCAACCCGACCGTGGCGGTATTGGAAGAACGTCTGGCTGCGCTCGAAGGGGGAGTGGGAGCGGTGTGTACCGCTAGTGGGCAGGCCGCGTTCCACCTGGCGGTCACCGCCCTGGTCGACAGCGGGGATCACATCGTCGCCTCGAAGAACATCTATGGCGGCTCGTACAACATGTTGAGCCTGACGCTTCCCCGCTACGGCGTGGAGACGACGTTTGTCGACCCCCGCGATCCGGCTGCTTTCGAAGCAGCTATTCAGGACAACACCAAAGTGGTGTTCGCCGAAACGTTGGGCAACCCGGGCATCGAAGTGCTCGACATTGAAGCGGTGGCCGACGTCGCCCACCGCAACGGTCTTCCCCTGATGGTCGACTCCACGTTCTCGACGCCGTATCTGATTCGACCCATCGAGCACGGCGCTGACATCGTGATGCACTCGGTGACCAAGTTCATCGGTGGTCACGGCGTGGCCTTGGGTGGTGTCATCGTCGACGGTGGACGCTTCGACTGGCTGGCCTCGGGCAAACATCCGACTCTCACCGAGCCTTACGCCGGGTATCACGGTTTGACGTTCGCCGAAGAGTTCGGTCCGGCCGCCCTGGGTATGCGAGCCCGAGCCGAAGGGCTTCGGGATTTCGGGGCCTGCATGAGCCCGCCGAACGCGTTCCAGATTCTCCAAGGGGTCGAGACCCTGCCGTTGCGGATGGCCCGCCACGTCGACAACACCGACGCCGTGCTGGCCATGCTGCAAACCAACGATGCAGTGGCCTGGGTCCGCCACCCCCGAGTGCCCTCCCACCCCGATCACGAGTTGGCGGCAACGCTGTACCCGAAAGGTGCCGGTGCCATTTTGAGTTTCGGTGTCAAAGGTGGACGTGACGCCGGGCGGAAGTTCATTGAAGGAGTACGACTCTCGTCGCACCTGGCCAACGTGGGCGACGCCAAAACGCTTGTCATTCACCCGGCGTCCACCACCCACCAACAGATGTCGGCCGATCAATTGGAGGCGGCCGGTATTGGTGAGGACCTGATCCGGCTTTCGGTCGGTCTTGAAGATCCGGCCGATATTGTCGAGGACCTCGAGCGGGCTCTCAAAGCCAGCCAACGATAAGGGGCGTCGTTATGGAACTTGAAGTAGACGGACAGCTTGTTCATGCCGCCACCGGCGGGGTCGACCCCAACGGCCCGGACGTTACACAGCACCCGGCGGTCGTGTTGATTCACGGCGCCGGGATGGACGGGACGGTCTGGCAGAACCAGACCCGCTTCCTGGCCCACCGCGATCTGCGAGCAGTAGCCGTCGACCTGCCCGGTCATGGCCGCAGTGGCGGCGAACCGCTGAAGTCGATCGAAGACATGGCCGACTGGATAGCCCGCTTCGTGGCCGCCGCCGGGCTGGATAACCGCGCCGGGGGCGTACACCTTGTCGGCCATTCGATGGGTTCGATGATCGCTCTTGAGACGAGCCGACGCCACCGACAGTTGGTGCGTTCCCTGATTTTGATGGGAACCGCTGACGCCATGGCCGTCCACCCGGAGTTGATCTCATCGTCGGAGGACGCCCTCGATCGGGCTGCCGCTCTAATGGCGGCTTGGTCACACGGTCGGGCCGCTCACGTCGGACTGAACCCGGTGCCCGGCA
>CALJMD010000074.1 GCA_937981915.1 uncultured Acidimicrobiales bacterium | reverse complement strand
CGGGCCCGTTATCACATCCGTCCCGGGCGAGGACCGAACGGTGACGAGCCGCCAACAAACTGGATGAGCGTCTTCGGCGGGCCAGCCTGGAGCCGCCTGCCGGACGGCGAGTGGTACCTGCATTTGTTCGCCCCCGAGCAGCCGGACATGAACTGGGAGAATCCGGAGGTTCGCCAGGAGTTCATTGACGTTCTCCGGTTCTGGTTGGACCGAGGCGCCGACGGCTTCCGGGTCGACGTGGCTCACGGCATCGTCAAAGACATGGCGTTCCCCGACGTGGTCGAAGAGACCCAAGTGTTGGTGTCCAGCACCGATGAGAACCATCCGTTCTGGGATCAAGACGGAATTCACGAAATCGTCCGCACCTGGCGTGCCGTCCTCGACGACTACGACGGCGACCGGATGATGGTGGCCGAAGCTTGGGTTCGCCCCGAACGGCTGCCCCTCTACCTGCGGCCCGACGAATACCATCAGTCGTTCAACTTTGACCTGTTGGAAGCCGAATGGTCAGCCAGCGTGTTCCGAACCACCATCGATGAGGCGGTCACCGCCGCATCAGCCGTCGGTTCAACCCCCACGTGGGTGCTGTCCAACCATGACGTGATGCGCGAAGTCACTCGGTACGGCCTACCGGCCGGCTCTGATTGGCGAAGCTGGCCGGCCACCGGCCCGGCCGAAGACCTCGACGTAGAGCTCGGAGTTCGTCGGGCTCGAGCCGCTGCCCTAGTAGTGCTGGGTCTGCCCGGCTCTACCTACGTCTATCAGGGCGAAGAGCTAGGTCTCCCCGAAGTCTGGGACCTCCCAGACGAGGTACTCGATGACCCGGTGTGGGAGCGCTCAAATCACACCCTACGAGGCCGCGACGGATGCCGAGTACCCCTTCCGTGGACCAAAGACGGGCCGTCGCTCGGCTTCGGCCAAGCAGACCCATGGCTGCCACAACCGGTTGACTGGAGTGACCTGTCAGCTGAAGCACAGCAAGGCCAAGCAGGCTCCTCACTTGAGCTGTACCGCAGCGCAATCGCCATCCGCCGAGAGCAGGGGGCAACCGATGAGCACCTCGAACTGCTGGACCCGACAGAGCATGGACTAACCCCAGCCGAGGCAGCAGAAACCCTCATGTACAAACGGGGAAGTGGCTTGACTTGTATGGTTAACTTCGGTTCCAATCCGGTTGCCGTTCCCTCAGCATCTGATACCGAACTGCTCCGCAGCGCTGGAACCCCGGGCACAACCTTGGAGCCCGACGCCGCCATCTGGTTTGTTTCGTAGCGACAAGCCGCTCCTTTCCCTCAACCAAACACACCATCACCACCTATGAATATCACCCCTGTGGATCAGACCGACTCATGGCAGGATCTCCTTGATCACGCCGAGTCAATCCGAGACGTCGCTATTGCCGATCACTTCGCCGGCAACGGAGACAGAGTCGACCAGCTCAGCCATGAAGCGGCCGGGCTGTACATCGACTTTTCGAAGAACCGATTGAACAGCGACACCTTGAACCTGCTGATCGCCCTGGCCGGCGAAGTAGGCCTGGTCGGGCATCGAGATGCCATGTTCGAAGGTCGACGTATCAACCAGACTGAAGACCGAGCGGTACTTCACACTGCGCTGCGTCGACCAGCCGGTGACGTGGTAACGGTCGAAGCTGCATCGGGCGGCGACTCCGACGCGGAGTCGACCGAGTCGGACGACAACGTCACCGAAGAGAATGTAATCGAAGGCAATGTCACCGAAGAGAACGTAATCGAAGACGTTCATCAGGTCCTTGATCAGATGGCGGTCTTCGCAGGTCAGGTGCGCAGTGAGCAGTGGACCGGGGCCACCGGCAAGCCAATAGACGCTGTGGTGAACATTGGTATCGGCGGATCCGACCTGGGTCCGATGATGGCGCACCGGGCGTTACGGCCCTACGGCCGTCCCCCTCACAGTGACCGGGAAATCGACACCCGGTTCGTGTCGAACATCGACCCGGCTGACGTGTTCGAAACACTGCAGGGCCTCGACCCCGAAACCACGTTGTTCATTGTGGTGTCCAAGACGTTCGGAACCATCGAAACACTGACCAACGCTCGATCAGCCCGTCAATGGCTGTTGGATGGCTTACGTGAGGCGCACGACAGCGAACCCAATGGCGCCGTGGCCAAACACTTTGTCGCCGTGTCAACCAACGCCGAACGGGTCGCCGACTTCGGCATCGACACCGACAACATGTTCCGCTTCTGGGACTGGGTCGGCGGTCGATATTCGGTCGCATCGGCCGTAGGGCTTTCGCTGATGATCGCCGTCGGGCCGGACGGCTTCCGCCAGTTCCTCGACGGTATGCACGAGATGGACGAGCATTTCCGACAGGCCCCACTGGCCGAGAACCTGCCCGCTCTGATGGGTCTCATCAGCCTGTGGTACACCAACTTCCTGGGCGCCGAAACCCAAGCGGTCCTCCCCTACTCCGATCACCTGTCCCGCTTCCCGGCCTACCTTCAACAGCTGGAAATGGAAAGCAACGGCAAGGGCGTCGACCGGCTGGGCCGAACGCTCACCGTTGACACTTGTCCAGTGGTGTGGGGCGAACCGGGAACCAACGGCCAGCACGCCTTCTACCAGCTGATCCACCAGGGAACCCGAATTGTGCCGTCGGACTTCATTGGTTTTGTGCACCCGTCGGACCCAGTCGGCAACCACCATGATCTGCTGATGGCCAACTTCTTCGCCCAAACCGAGGCGTTGGCGTTCGGTCGAGACCACGAAGACCCGCAGCGTCGCTTCACCGGGAATCGGCCGACCACCACCATCATGGCCGACCGTCTCGACCCGCTCACGCTGGGTCGACTCATCGCCCTGTACGAACACAAGACGTTCACCATGGGCGTCATCTGGGGTATCAACTCGTTCGATCAGTTCGGCGTGGAGTTGGGCAAAGAAATGGCCACCGCCATCGAGCCGGAACTGACGTCCGATGCCGACTTGGAGCACGACCCGTCAACCAATCGGGCCATCGCCCACTACCGGTCACGCCGCCAGCTGTAAATCATCAGCTGTAAGCCGCAGGCGCGCTACAAGCGTCGCCATTCGACGCTCTCACCGGCAACCACAAAACCTCGAGCCTTGTAGTTGGCCATTGCCTTGGGCCCATCGAGCGAACAGGTGTGCAACCACAGCCGCTCGGTACCAGGCAGGTTCCAGGCCATTTCGATGGCCTGGTTCAACAGCCAACCACCGAGCCCGTGGCCAATGAAATCAAAGGTGAGACCGAAGTAGACCAGCTCAACGGTCGACGGCGGCTGCATCTCCAATTCGAAGTAGCCGGCCGGCACCCCATCGCTCCAACACGTTACCAACCGGTGCTCGGGGCGGTCGACCCAGGCTGTCCACTGCTCTAGCGACCACGACAGGCGATCGGTCCAGCTCCAACGTGCGCCGACCATCTGGTAGAAGAACCGGGACAGCTCCGGTGCCGGGCGGTCGGCACGCATCAACTGTGCCTCAACGCGTGGCGGACGACCCGTTTCTGCCGCTGGTCGTTCAACCATTTCCAGGTCCCAAACGGTGACCGCGGTTGCCCCCGGCTCCCACTGCTCAAGCAATGTCATCCCGGTCAAGATACGACCCTAGGTCACATGCCACACCGTTGCCGACAGTGACCTATGCGCCCCGACGGCGACCGGACCGTACCCTGAACAAAGCGATGATCGACCCAACGACACCCGACTCCCGGGCCGCAACGACCCCGGAGTCGATCTTGGCCCGGCTCGACGGACGGTCCGTGTCAGTCTGTTTTCCGTGTCGAAACGAAGCGGACACCATCGGCCCGTTGGTTGCCGCCGTCCATGCCGAACTGGTGGAACGCGTGCCGCTAGTGACCGAGCTGGTGGTGATGGATGACGGCAGTACCGACGACACGGCCCGCATCGCCACCGAAGCCGGCGCCAAAGTCTTCGACGTCGAGACGGTCACCGTTGCCCACAGCCGAGGCCAAGGTAAAGGCAACGTGTTGTGGGCCTCATTGCTGGCCACCAACAGCGACCTATCGGTGTGGTGCGACGGGGATCTGCAGTCCTTCACCCCTCAGTGGATCTGCAGTCTCCTTGAGCCGCTACTGGACGACCCGACGGTCACCCTAGTCAAAGCCGACTACCTTCGACCTGAGGATCGAGGCGGAGGCGGGCGCACAACCGAGCTGGTGGCACGCCCCCTACTTTCAATGTTCCACCCCACGTTGGCCCGACTGGGCCAGCCGTTGAGCGGTGAGTTTGCGGCCCGGCGGACGGCAATAGAACAGATTCCGTTTGTGCAAGGTTGGGGTGTCGAAGTGGCCATGCTTATCGATCTGGCCGACCGGTTCGGGGCCGACACTATCCGCCAAGCCGACCTGGGTGTGCGTCGCCATCGCCACCACCCGCTGGCCGCGTTATCAAAACAGGCCGCCGAGGTGGCAGCAACAATTCTGCGGCGCAACGGCGTGTCAGCCGATGCGGTCAGCTCAGAGCTTCTACGTCCGGACGGTTCAATCGTCGAGTTGAACCTGGCCGAACGACCGGCTATCGCCAGCCTCAGCTAGTACAGGAAACTACCTCGAGCCCCGATACGTCGGGCCTTATCTCGAGCCCCGATA
>CALJMD010000073.1 GCA_937981915.1 uncultured Acidimicrobiales bacterium | reverse complement strand
CCAGCAGCCGCATAGACGGCAGGCCGTAGACAGTGGAGTCACCCGCCACAGCGGGCCGAGGTTCGACCCCTCGTACGGCCACTATGAGAAACCAACTACCAAACCCATACGACCCCAAACTGGCCTACTCCATCGAGGAAGCCGCCGAAATGCTCTCCATCAAACGAGACTCCGTCTATGAACTGCTCAACACCAACAAACTCCGCAGCTTCAAAGTCGGCGCACGACGACTCATCGCCCGCCGCCACCTCGAAGAATTCATCGACCAGGTGGCCTGATGGCCGCCCGAAGATCCGCAGGCGAAGGCAGCATCTTTCAAGACAAGAACGGCCGGTGGGTCGCCATGATCGAACTACCCCGGCACCCGAACGGTCGACGTCACCGCAAACTACGACGAGGCAGAACAAGAGCCGAGGCACAACGCAAACTCGCAGAGATGAAGGCCGAGATCGTCGAGCTTGGCTCGCTGGCCTTCAACGCCAGGACGGTAGCGGAGATGATGGACGGTTATCAGCAGGTCTGGATGGCAAGGAGCCCGTCACGGAGCGACCGGCAGCGAAACGAGTTGTTCGCTCAAACGATCCTGGTCTTCTTTGGAGACTCTCGCAAGCTTGGAGAGATCACCGTTCCCGAGTGCGACCGTCTGTTGGCCGACTTCGGTGATGGCTCGATAAGCCCTTCCGGCCAACCGGTCAGTCGGGAGTATTGCGGCCGACTTCGATCGTTCTTGTCCAACGCGTTCCAGAATGAAATTCGCCAAGGTCACCTAAAACACAACCCGGCGTCAAACGCCATCATCCCCGCTACCACCGTCGCCAAACGCAACAAACGGGCCTTGAGTGCATCCGAGTGGCAGGCATTGTATCGATCGGCCGAGGGTGTAACGAAGCTGATTGTCGACCTTGGAGGCAGACACGGTTTGCGACCGCAGGAGTTGCGAGCACTACGTTGGTCGGCTGTAGATCGAGAGCAGGGCACGCTTAGCGTCGACAACCAGTTTGATAGCGACGACGAGTTCGTGGACCCGAAGACGGTGAAGTCATCCAGGACGATTCGACTTCACCCAGACACGGCGGTGCTACTCGATGCGTGGCGAGCCACTCAAGGTGACAATCGTGGTCATGCAGGCGACCGCTGGTCAGACCAGAATCTCATTGTCTGCACGTCGGTTGGCTCTGCGATTCAGAAGAGCAACCTTCAGCGAATGCTGACGGCACTATGTGAGCGCGCCAAGATCGGCCGGATTACATCGTACGAGTTGAGGCACACAGCTATCACACATCAGATCGAGGCCGGAAACTCTGCTTCGCAGGTAGCCGACTGGGCGGGCACATCAGAGCGGATGATCTACAACCACTACCGTCACAAACTCCGAGAAGTGAATGAATTGTTGCCCCTCGACTACGACTCATCAGGGGCGACTGAATAACAAGCGTGGGCCCCGAAATCTTCTGATCGCGTGGCTAGAGGCAGGTGGAGAGGTTGTTCAAGACTCTGTTTTCATCCGGTGCATTTCTCATCGACTGAGTTCACACTGCAATACCTGAAGGTGACTTGGGCCTTCGATTCAGAATCGTCTTGCGGCGGCTTAGCCTGACACGTTCCGAAATCGACGTCAACGCCTGGAAGCTCTCCGATGAGCTGAAATTCGATCGCATCAAGCGGAGTATCCGATGGAACTCGCGACTTGAACTCACTGGCCAGTTCTCGGCCCTCACCGGTCAGCAGTGCCAATTCAAAGTGCTCCCCGATGAGGATTCCTTCCCTGCTGTCGTATAGCCCGCACCGATCGATATCAAGCGACCAGTCCTGCCCAACTGGAGGAAGCCAACTGGCCATACCCTCTGGACCGATTGTCGAGAAGAGGATGCGGCCACATAGTCCATCGCCACTCACTGCCATATTCGCGACTTCAAGATCATTGAAACTACGAGGGTCAACAGTGCACACTTCGCCGGCTCCCAATTCATCCGATGTGTCAACGCTGGTTGTCGTCGGATCGGCACTCATCTCCTCTGTCGGCCCACTCTGCAAGACCGTAGAAGATGTGGTCGCGACCGAACTCTCCACCGCAGTGGGTGCCGCTGGCTGATCGTCAGGACGTGGGAGGGACAAGATCAATGTCACCGTGGCGACAATCGCAAGCACTACGGTCCCGAGTGCTATTACGAACTGGTTCCGACGCGACGGAGCGTGTCGGTCATCCGGGTGATCTGGGGTCCAGGCTAATCCTCGGTCAGTCAAGACTACTTTGGTATCGCTCTTGCTGATCAGGCCAAGCCCGGCGAGCTCGATGAGTGGACCGTCGCGTACACCGGGGATAGGTTCCGCTTGTTGGCCGTCTTCGTCTCTCGGGTGAATATTGTTGGTGTGAGGATCTACATCGGTATTCCGAACGCGAATCAGCTCGGTTTGGCCGCAGTCCAATAAGTCCTGCATTAGCCGTCGCGCATCAGCACTCAGACGTTGCTCTCTGGCCATAGGTCGCCCCTAAAAATTGGTGGAGTCGGAAAATCGCTTTCCAACCAGCCTCGGCTATCACTTCGGCTATCAGCCCCACGTAATTCACGGTGCGGCAGCGGGTGCAAGTCCGTGACCTGGGGTTTTAGGGTGGGCCATGAGGGACTTGAACCCCCGACTTCTTCCATGTCATGGAAGCACTCTAGCCAACTGAGTTAATGGCCCATTTTCGTTGGTTCAGGTTAGCGGAAACCGCTACTGAACCGACAGAGCGCGGAGCGGGATTTGAACCCGCGAATCATGGCTTTGCAGGCCACTCCCTTAGGCCGCTCGGGCATCCGCGCGTGGAAGCTCCTACCCTAGCGGAGCCCGCGGTCCGTTGGGTTCGATAACCAGTATTTCGAACGCGTCAACTTCTAGGTATCTTTACCTACACGCTGTAATAGGCGGCGACGATCACGTAACAGAAACGAATCATCGTGGACACGTACGCCAGCAGCGGCAAGGAACTACACTGTTACGGATATATTGCAGTCGTAACAACCCGAAATTGGCGAGGGCCTAATGGACACCGACTACGAAGCATGGAATGGCGAGCGTTACGTTTGGCCGCCACCAGACGATTGGTACCTGGCCGCGGACGGTCGTTGGTGGGCCGAAGGGACCGGTCCGGGCCCCGCCGCCAGAGGTGGACGACCACCTACACCACCACCAGGAAATGGTAGCCAGGACCCCTGGCAGCCGACCAACACCGTACAGACCGGACCTGGGGCACCGTCGTTTGATGCCGAGGTCCGTACCACCATGAGTCGACCGGTGGGCGAGGATCAGACACAGGCGTTCAATCCGGCAACCGGGTCATCGCGTCAAGTCGCTCCCAGTAATCCGATGAGCACGCAAAACCCGCTCAACACCTACGACCCCACCAGCACGCAAAACCCGCTCAACACCTACGACCCCACCAGCACACAGAACCCGCTCAACACCTACGACCCCACCAGCACACAGAACCCGCTCAACACCTACGACCCCACCAACATCTACGACCCAACGAGCACACAGAGTCGACCTGGGCCGTACACCTCATCGGCGGCCTACGGCACGGGGGCGACCACAGCAGTTGCCGACCGCACGATGGTTGCGCCAGCCGGTTACGCCCCTGAGGCACAAGCTGGTGGAGGCATTCTCGAAGAACCCCCTACCACCCCAGTGGGAGGCAGCGACAAGGCGTCCGTCATCAAGCGGAACCCGGCCCTGGTCGCAGCCGGCGGACTAATTGTCGTGGCCATGGTGATCGCCGGTTACCTCATGACCCAAAGCGGCGGGGACGGCAGCACCCTTCAGTCTCCCAGCGACCTCGCAGAGTCAAGTTCCGACACCAGCCTTCCTGCTACCGACGATGCGGCCGTGGATGACTCGATGACCGACGACGCCATGTCTGAAGATTCCATGACTGATGACGCCATGGTTGACGACGCCATGACCGAAGACCCCGTGACCGATGACGTCATGGTTGACGACGCCATGACCGAAGACCCCGTGACCGATGACGTCATGGTTGACGACGCCATGACCGAGGGAACCGGAACAGACACCGACAATGACGGTGGCACTGGTGAGGAAACCACAGCGGTCAGTGAACAAGACGCAGTGCTCATTGATCAATTTCGCACCAAGTTGGACGAGCTCGAAATTACAGCCGCAGCCTTGAGCTCGGGTGAGCTACTGGCATTCGGACAGACCGCCTGCGGATACGCACAGAACTCGGCAAGCCTCGACGAGTACACGACCACGCGCGATGACGCGTTGGCGGCGGCTCAAAACGAGGAACTGGGATCAGAAGAACTCAGTCTCGTCGTTGATGCAGCCGTCACGGTCTTCTGTGCCGACGACGCCGGGCGCATCGGTCTCGAACTGCCGACGGCGGCACCAGCCACGCCCTAATCCATCGTTGGGGAACTGGAACGGCTAATCGCAGACACCTGCGACAAAGCCGCTTCAGCGACCCAACACTAGGCGCTGGCCTTTAGGCCAAGATACTGATTGGGGCCGGTGCGCTATCAAGAACAGCACCGGCATCAACGCCGAGCCACTCCTGGGCCAAGCTCGCCAGATATCTGTCGAAACCGATGGTCGTCTTCAGGTTCCCTCGGTTATCAAGGTTGCTAACCGGCGACGGGTCGCCCAGACGACCGGGTACGACCGGCCCAAACAAAAGCATGGTGGACGCAGCTCCGTGGTCCAAGCCGCTCGAATTCTCGCTGACCCGCCGTCCAAACTCGCTGGTGGTGGCGACCAATACTCGATCAGCCAGCCCGGCGTCGGCGATGATTTGAAGGAATGCGTCAACAGCGCCGTCGAGCTGGCCCATTAGCCGCTCGTGGCGCCCGTTGTGGCCGTCGTGGGTGTCGAAGCCACCCATACGAGCGTGGACAACACGGATACCAAGGTCAGCCTTAATCAACGCTGCGGCCATGGCCAATTGGCGTCCGAGTCCGCCCCCGTTCTTGACGATCGGGCTGTCACCGTCGTAGCGTTCGATGTCGCCAGCGAGGGACCGTCCCATCGAGAACAATTGGTTCCACGTCCCGGCCAAGGTGTTGGCAACAGGGCCCCCACTTACCGAGGTCAGACTCTGGCGATAGATCGGGTAAATCCAATCGTTGTTGGTGAGGACTTTCAGCGCGTTGAGATTCTCAATGGACAGCGTCGAGGCCGAGGCGTTCGTAAACCGAGGAGTATGGCCGGCCACCGAGAGTCCGGTGACAGGACTTCCAGAGTCGATCCGGTCAACCACCCGAGCCAGGAAGCCTGCTCGACTGGCGTTGCCACCCTCGGTCGATCCGTAGTCCCATCGTTCGACCATCTCGAAGTGCGACAAGTTTCCATTGACCGGTCCAACGCCTTCAACAACGGCCACCTGCCGTTGGGAAAGCCTGGCCAGCTGCGGGTTGAGCCCGACTTCGCTGTCAATGGGGATCACTGACTCCGGCGCAATGGACAGGTTGGGACGGCGGTCGTAGTAAGCACCGGCCGAGTAGGGAACGACAGTCGAAAGGCCGTCGTTGCCACCCTCAAGCTCAATGAGAACCAAGACTCGCTGGTCAACCGGCGCCGGCGTTAACAGCACGTTGTCGGCAACTCCGAATTGGCTCAGCAGATCATCAACGGAGCCCGCAGCCAAAGTCTCGGTCTGGCCACCGTTGTTTGCTCCTACCTCGAGGACGCTGGTGTCAACCCGCTTCGAGGCCACTGCGGACTGCGGTTGATTTCCGCCTCGCAGTTGCCACCATGCACCGGCTCCAACTGCTCCCGCCGCACCCATGCCTTGAAGAAGCCGCCGACGCGTGATGACATCATCGGTCGTCGAAGGCGCATCACCGGCACCGTCGACGGGCGCACCGTCCGGGCCAACACTGGGCGGCTGATGCGGTTGCTCGCCGTAATCAAAGTCTTGGTAGTCAGATCCAGTCATTGCAGCTGAAACTCCGGACAACTCATGGCAATTCGCCACTTGAGCTGTGGCGGCCCTTCTTCGCCGATCTCATCGACATGATCCGCCGTCGCCGCCATGGCCGAGATGACTTGATCGTTCAATACGTAGAGACCGCAGGCATCGAGAATTTCTTCTGTCGTGGCTGTCAAACCGTTGGGTACGTCTTTGAAGTCGATCGAGAACATCATCCCCGAGCGCCGCAGCATCGAGTCCGGTGACAGCCACCGGTCACCCTCCGGCCATCCGCCTACGTTCGGTGGTTCGTACACCATTTGGCCAAGTTCTTTGGCCCTCCAGTGTTGGGACGGATCCAGATTCAACACGTTCTGGACAGCGCAGTAGTACTCGAAACCAGTCCGGGGCCGTACGTAGTGATTCTCCCAGAACTGCTGATCCAGAAAGATTCGCTGCAATAGCGGTTTGATGTCAAGGTTCTGGCCCTGCCACCATGCTCCAAGCTCGGCTCTCGCCTCACCTGCCAGATACTGCCCGGTGAAGTGATACCAAACCCGTGAACCGATGTGCGCCGCCGTGGCGGGATGATCGCACAGCCGGTCAACAATCGACGGGGTGTCCCACTGTTTGGTTTCACCGAAGAACGTCGTCTCGCCTTCGTAGGCCCGCTTCGGTTCGATATAGGCCCGGCGGCCATCGCCATCCACCCGCCAACCGGAGAGCGCCAAGGCCGCTTGCCTGACGTCCTCTTCGCTGTAGTGGCCGAGTCCAACGGTGAACAGCTCCATGATCTCGCGAGCCAGATTCTCGTTCGGATTCTTGGCCGTTGAGCTCTCGGCATCGAGATACTTGAGCATGGCAGGATCAGCAGCGAAGGCCTGCATGAGGTCACGGAAGTTCCCCAACGCACGAGACCGGATCATGTTGAGCTGCATCCCGACGAAGGCCTGATTGCCGACTGCGTAGCGATGGCTGGGAATCAACGTGTGCCAGAGAAACGTCATCCGCTCTTGTAGACCGTTGACGTTCTCAGAGATTCGGTTCAGCCACCACGTCAGTGTCGACTCGCTCTTTTCGGCCTCAGGTGCTTGGGCGTCGTCAAGTGGGGCGTCAAGAAGTCCGGACACCGCCGTCTCGCGATCGACGCCGACCAGTTCCTCAATCTTGGACGGCAGCGGACGCATCAACGTACGTCGAGTAAGCAGAGCTGCCGCCGCTCGTTCAGGGTCCCGTTCCACCTGAGCCATTGCTTCTGATTTTACATTTATGTGTCAGCATGGTGGGGCAATTGCCCACATCTTGGAAGATTCTTAGAACTGCTGCAACAAGCGTCTCAACTGCCCTGACTGGCCGCTGAGCCTACTCGCAGGCGGTGCCAGACCACGAGCACGTCGGCGTTCCGCCGTTGATGTCGACCACGATGGGTTCGATTATCCACACCCGTTCGGAGGCGTCGAATCGACTGAGTTCGGACGCCTCCAAGAAGAAGGCGTCGTCGAGGCCCCGGCTGGCGAACTGCATACCCTCGATCAGATAGGGATGTTCGAGGTCAAGCGCTCGCTGGGCCAGCACCAGATTCGATCGTGAAAGGCCACCGGGTAGCTCTGATGCGATGCGAAGCGACTCGACCAGGGTCCATCCGACCAGGCCGGCCCCCGTGCCGGCCAGAGGGTTGCTGGTGTCTATTCCAGCGTCGGCCAGGATCGTGGAGATCTCGCGTACAAACGGATCGTTCTGGAACCGTGGATTAGTCGTAGATTTGACGCTGCCGTCCAACATCAAGACACCGTCGGCGGCATTGCCGGCCGGGCCCATATATCGCTCCGGGTCCTTGCACGTTGAAGAAACGATGGTCGCCACCTGGTTGGTCAAACCCAGGGCAGCGGCATCACGCAGAACACCAGCGCAGGCGGGGCCCGAAGTCGCAACCACGAGAATGTCGGGCGGCGACTCCGCCAAGTCGACGAGGTCCTCGGTGAACTCTTCGCCGGCCGGGTCATGACGAACGGTCGTCAACCCGCTGACCACATCACGACTGGCATCAGCCCAATCAGCGAAGATCGATCCGTACATGTCGCCGAACTCGTTGTCGATCACGACCATGCCAATCGATACGGGCAGGTCGTCTATGAGGTTCCGCTTCATCCAGTTTCCCCACAGCAATGCCTCGGTCGAATGAGCCAGCTGGAGGCTCGTCGTCCAGGGATTATCTTGCGGATCGCCAAGACCGGGGTGGGAAGTCAGGGCAAGTGGCTGTGGGACACAGGCCTCGTTCAGGATTTCCATCGCCTCCAGCGAGGGTTGAGCGCCAACGGTGGCTACTGCCAGAACTGCGTCTTCGTCGATGACCTGCGTCTCGCCATCGTCGGTCTCGCCAGCATCCTCGGGTTCCGAAACAAGCTCTTCGACAACGGTCGCCGTGAGCTCAGGGTCGAACGCATCATCCTTAATCACCAATTCGATGCGACGCCCACCGACACCACCATCGTCGTTTACTGCCCCGATGTAGGCACTGAGACCGTCGCCTACAGCCTTGACCGGCCAACGATCACCAGTCTGGGCTACCACCAGGGCGATCCGAATGGTGTCCGCATCGACTCCGGCCAAATCGTTCCAGCCGTCCGGACATTCCTCAAGGTCGAGCTCGAAGTCGCCCAGTGACCGAATCGCTTTGACCTCGTCGGCGTCCTCATCGGAATCGACGTCAGCTTCACGGCCCAAGAAACTGGTCAGAACCCTTACGTTCTCGGCTCGCGCTGACTGCCATCGCTGCTCAAGAGCCACAAGCCCGGCACGCAACTCTTCGTCGGTCTGCGTGGCCTGTGTTGCCTGCACAACCGTTGGAGCGTCGCCCTCAGCGACATCGGCCGCCGACTCACTTTGCAGAACCCCAGATTCGGGTGAATCGTCGCCCAACAACCCACATGACGACACGGTCAGCCCCACGGCCAACAGGGCGACCATCGAACGGGCAAGCCAAAGACGCTCGCCTGATCTTGCTTGCTTGGAGCTGTCGCTACCCACGCCGTAAGCCCAACCTCGCGACCAAGCCCCCATAAGGGGGCCCTGGTCTACTTTGCGAGCGGACGACGAGATTTGAACCCGCGACCCTCACCTTGGCAAGGTGATGCTCTACCAGCTGAGCTACGTCCGCATGTGGCTGTTTACTATACCCGACGCTGAGGGTTGCGACGACGACAATCAGTCCAGATCTCACCCAAATAACAATGCGTGCGGAACTGGTGCCGCCAATGAACGGGCCGATCGATCTCGACTGGACCGGCTACTCCGACGGTGGACGAAGATCTATGCGGAGGACCAGAATTCCCTCATCTTCCCAGGTGGCTGAGGCATCGGCCAGCATGGCGAAGTCACGGAAGTCCTCCTCAGCTTGCTTGATGAACATTTGCCGCTCATCGCCGCCAACTGGAGGGAGATTCCGCTTTTTGACCGCTGTCGCCCGCTCGCGAAATCTGGCGATCATTTCGTCGGGATTGAAGCTGTTGCCCATCCCTCGATCCTAATCCACGACACCGACAGAGTGCACCGGATCTGGTGTTGCCAACTTCGCAACAGGAGCATCGGACGACGCCGCTGACTCCTCATCAGGCGGATTCGGTTCGTCCCAGCCGATCGCCCCCAAGACGGCCTCCGCCAACTGATCCCACTGAGAATCGGTCAGGTTGATCTCGCCGGTCTTGACAGCATCATCGAGCACCGAATCCGACACCACTTGATGTACTTCTCTTTCAGAATCGAACTCGAATTCGAATTCGGAATCGGGCTCGTGCTCGGGCTCGGACTCCTGGGGAAGTGGCAGAGTTGGCTGCTTGTCCGGCCGTTGCGGTGGCGGAACCATGTCCCTCGATGCCCTATCCGTCGAAGCGCTCTCGATCAGACCGCTGCCAGCCAACTCGCCATCGGTCGAATCGCTGCCGACCGAGATCACAGGAGATCCTCCCGGCTGATCGGTCAGCGTGACAACAGGCATCTGACCGGTTACGGCTGGGACGTAGGCAACCTCGGCTACAGGCGGCGCGTCAGCCACCGGCAAACCGTCGTGAGCTACCGACTCGCTGACAACAGACTCTGCAGACAAAGAAGTGTGGCGACGGGGATCAGTGAATCGCCAATACCAGATGGTCAGGACCGTCAGACCTCCTGCTACGACCAACAGAAGAATGACGATCAATCGAACGGCTTGGCCGGACTGGTCGTTGGCGGCGGCAACCAACAGCTCCACACCACCAAGCTAGCAGGACGGCGGAAGCTTCAATCGAGGCTTGGTTTACCTGTTGATTCTTGCTCATACCAGCGCTAGCACTGCCACCCACCGCTCGGCGTTACCTCTGGTGCATGGGGCACGAGTACGTGGTGCGACCGCCGATGGTTCGTCTATCAAGTTCTGCGCCGTCATCAGGGCACCGGCCATCTCGATGGCGCTCCGACTGCAGCCGCCCGGTGTGAGAACCGCCGTTGGCCAAGAACTGTTTGACCACACTGCGAAGCCGACGCTGGAGGCGGCGGCTCTCGTCATCGGACAGCGCACCGGCAGGTCGAGCCGGGTCGAGACCGGCCCGCCACAGCGTCTCGTCTGCAATGAGGTTCCCGACTCCGGCCAATCGGTGCTGATCCAACAGTCTGGCCTTGATGGCAACCGAACCGACTAGAACGTCGGACCGAAGCTGTCCCAGCGTTACGGAGAAGACATCATGGCCGAGACGCCCTTCGTCGGGATCCAATTCAACGCCTCCAAGTCGACGAGGATCTCTGACCACAAGGTCACGACCATCAACAAAGCCCAGGCCGAAACGGTCCCAGGCCGGGTCGTTTCGTTTGGAGGAGTACTCGAGATGCTCGATCGCAGCCTCGTCGCCGACAAGAAGTCGTCCGGTCATCCCGAACCGAACACCGAGTCGATGCCCGGACGAGAAGTCGAGCAGCATCAATTTGCCGATTCGACGGGTCCCCGTGATCTGCTCCCCCAGCAGTGCGGCCTGTAGTTCGTCTGGCGTCGTTTCGCCTTTCAGGAACCAGGAGTCGTCGGCGTCTATTGACGCCACTTCAGCACCAACCGCTTTCTCGGCCAACTGCCGATACATCTCTACTTCGACACCCTCGGGCATGAACAGTCGCCGTTCCCGAACCTAGTCGTCGCCCTTGAACTGATCCTCCAAGAACTGGCCCAGCATCGGATCGAGCTGATCGAACTCCATCAGAAAACCATCGTGCCCATGATCGGAGTTGATCTCGGCGTAGTCAAACGGCACTCCGGCAGCATCGAGGTCACGACAAAGTTCGTTCTGCTGCCTCGGATGGTACGTCTGATCGCTGTCGACGGTCACCACCAAACCCTCGCTTCGAATCCTCGACAGTGCAGGCACCGTCCCGCCGCGGCCTCGGCCCACATCATGCAGATCCATTGCCTTGTTCAAGATCAGGTAGCTGTTTGCGTCGAATCGGCGAGCGAGTTTCTGACCGTGGTGGTCCAGGTAGCTCTCCACTTGAAACCGGTCCCACATACGAAACGAGTCCATTCGATCGAGCGTGGCCCGACCGAAGCGATCCGACATCGACTGATCGCTGCGGTAGTGGATTTGAGCGATTCGTCTCGCCAGCATTAGACCTTCGTGCGGGCCGTCGCCGTCGGCAGCCCCGTAGTAATCCCCACCGTTCCACTTTGGATCCAACGTGATAGCCAGTCGCCCGACCTCGGACCAACCAATCTGCATCGGGCTCGCTTCGGACGTCGAAGCAATCGATGCGAATGACTGCACCCGTTCGGGGTACATGACGGCCCATTCGAGCACTTGCATCCCACCCATCGAACCGCCGACAACCGACAACCATCGGTCGATTCCCAAGTGGTCGGCAACGCACGCTTGCGTCCGAACCATGTCTCGGATCGACACCACTGGAAACCGTGATCCGTACGGCAAGCCATCATCCGGGTGAGGACTCGCCGGGCCCGTCGTTCCCTGACAGCCACCAAGAACGTTTGCGCACACCACAAAGTACTTGTCGGTGTCCAACGCCTTTCCGGGTCCAATTAGATCGTTCCACCAGCCGTCAGTCGGCTGGCCGGGGCTAAGCGAGCCAGCAGCATGGGCGTCACCAGTCAATGCATGGCACAGCAAGACGGCGTTTCCGGCATCGGGATCGAGTTCGCCCCACGTCTCGAATGCCACATCGATTTCGGAAAGCACACCGCCGCCTTCAAGCGCGAAGTGCCTCGTCACGTCGCATGTTCGCACGAACAGTCGATCGGCGACCGGATCACCGGGGCGCCAAGCACCGGTGGCGGGTATATCGGACGGCGTTTGCGTCGGGCGTTGTAGATGACGCACATTCCAAGCTTAGTCGGGCCGAGCCGACGCACGACTCTGAATACGTCGACGGCACTCGGCCGGACCGGCTACACAGGCTCCACGCCAGCTCGCCACGAGGCCTTTGCCCGCCCACACCACCAGTCGAATACGTCCGACTCCGCCCCATAGGCCCGAGTCATCAAACCTCCCACCTCAAGGGCCAATGCCCAGCCGGCGCCGACGTTGCCCTCGACTCGAGTCAGCTCATCACGAGTCAACAGGGTCGCAGCCTTTTCCCAGAGTCGACGATTCGACGGAAGGGGAAGAGCCAACACGTCACGGGCGGCCAGCTTCACCGCATCGACCGACATCGCCGTGCCAAATGTCTGTTGCCACGCCAATGCGACGATCGGGGGCGAGAGCAAAACAGCGGCCAACAACGGGAGATCGTCAACGTCTGCCAGTACCGATACCAGCGGGGTCAGCGGAATCAGGTCGCCGTCAGCGTCAATGACCGGTTCCAGGATCTTCGACTGCGTCGCCAGCACGATCTTCGGCTGCAGCTGACTTTCGGTCCAGCGTCGAACCTTGGGATCGAGATCGTCGAGGGCGACCACTGGGCGGTCCCAATGTTGGCCGGCCAGCCGTAGTTGATCGACTCCCCAAGTGGTTACCAGTGGTTCGACTGAGCCGACCGTCAAGAGTTTGAGGAGGTCGCCGGCGTCGGGCCCTTCTTGAGCTGCGCTGGCCAGACCGTAGTACTCGTCACGGAAGCCGGCCGTCGCGTTGGCTATCGAGCCGATTGTGGCAGTCGGCACCCGAAGTCCGGTCGGCACTTCAGGCGCTCCGAGAGCAACTGCAGCCAGTTCCGACCACTGACGCTGAACCTGCCGGCTCGCGTCCTCGCCATTGCCGCCAGATCTTCGCGATGACATGTCGCGACTAGCGGCAACCGGGTAGGCGGCATCTCCCCCATCGGCCGCCAGCAAGACCGTTTCCGTCGTCTCACCATCGATTTCCAGTACCGGGGCGCACACCCGGGTACCTGCATCAAAGACCGCCCGTCGTGTCACCCACAGCGCGGCCAGCGTCGCTTTTCGCTCAATCATCTCTCGCAGCCCTCGGCCGTCACGCCCGGCCAGAATCGACTGCGGTTGGACAAGCGCAACCACCGATCCGGGGCCAGACGTCATCACTGCGTGGTGGAGGTGCAACGATGCCAGATCGGCGTACGGCCCAAGTTCATCGGCATGACGATTGCGGTAGGCCTCGGCGTTGGGTGCAACGGTTCCAAGCTTGAGCGGAGAGGCGAACGGCGGGTTTCCCACCACGCACCGTCGAGGCGGCCATGCGGTGTCTTCATCGGTGAGGGAATCTGCAACCGTCACCTTCTCAGCGGTCAACCCAACGGCAACGCTGGTTGACACTCCCTCCCCCGCCGCCCACAAAACAAGGCTGGTTCGCGTCGCCGCCACCGCCCCGACGTCTATGTCGTGGCCGCCGAGCATACGGAGAACCTCAGACGGCGGGCAACGTTCAGCTAGGCGCTCTGCTGCGGCCAGTAAAAAGCCGCCACCACCACAGCAGGGGTCAACAGTGTGCAACGGCACATCGGTCGTCTCGTGAGACAGCCAAACCAGCCGTCGAGCCACATCACGCGGCGTATACCAGGCGCCGCGTCGCTGGCGCTCTCGCCCCGACACGGCGTATTCATAGACCTCGCCGACCAGCCAGGGGTCGCTCCATCCGTCCTGAGGAGCACCAATAACGTCAAGTTGATCGAATTGAGCGGCGCTTACATACTGACCGACAACACGATCAATCTCAGACTGTGAGAGTCCGACCTCTCGCCCGATTCGAGCCGCCACCGTCGCCGTTGGCGCATCGAGTCGGTCCGCGATGGTTTTGGCCCAGCGACGACCCTGTTTTGATCGAGCGACTATTCGCTCGACGGATCCCACGTGGCCAGGTCCTGCAGGCGTTCATCGTTGGAGAACATCTCAACGATCGGAATGTCAAGAGCCAAACGTTTCTGCAAACGCTTGACGTCCAGTTCCTGATTCCAGAGAACAAGCGTTACCGCCAGTCCGGTACCACCGGCACGAGCGGTTCGACCAGAGCGGTGAAGATACGTTTTATGATCGTCCGGCGGATCGTAGTGAACAACCACGTCGACATCGTCGACATGGATGCCACGGGCGGCCACATCGGTAGCGACCAGAACCTGAAGGTCTCCGTCAGCGAAGCGACTTAGTGCCTTCTCGCGGTACCGCTGCCGCAGGTCGCCATGAATTGGCTCGGCGGCGACGTTAAGCGTGCGCAGGTCAGCGGCGAGACGGTCACAGGCTCGCTTGGTGTTACAAAACACCATCGTGCGGCCGGACGCATTCACGATGGCTGCCACCACTTTGTTGCGATCCATGTCGTGAACAGTCACGAAACGGTGGCCCATCTCTTCGACGGTCACCTCAGCGGCTTCGACTTCGTGTCGTACCGGATCGGTTTGGAAACGACTTACCAGCGAGTCAACGGCACCATCGAGCGTGGCGGAGAACAGCAGCGTTTGATGGTCGCCTTCGATTCGCCGCAGAATCCACTCGACCTGTGGCAGGAATCCCATGTCGGCCATTCGGTCGGCTTCGTCGATCACCACGTATCGAACCGAGCTGACCGAAACCGCTTTACGTTCAAGCAGGTCGATCATCCGCCCAGGCGTGGCAACGATCAGCTCAACACCTTTCTTCAGGCGATTGATCTGCTTGTCCATGTCGGCGCCGCCGTAAATGGCGAGAGCGCTCAACGATTTAGCCTTGGCCATTGGCTCAAGCTCTTTGAGCACCTGATTTGCCAGTTCTCGGGTCGGTACGAGAATCAGTCCTCGCACCTTGCCCCTGTCCCCTTCGGCCAGGCTCTGCACGGTCGGGATACCGAACGCCAGCGTCTTGCCGGAACCAGTCTTGGCCTTGCCACACACGTCACGACCCGCCAGCGCGTCGGCGATGGTCAGTGCCTGGATGGGGAAGGCGTCGTTGATTCCACCGTTTGCCAGAATGGATACCAGGTCAGGGTCTACGCCCAGATCAGCGAAAGAGTTCGTCATTAAATGCGTAACAGGTGTGAGTGGGGGGACATCGCTGTGGTCTAGATCAACCACGAGCACATATGTCCAGTCGGCAACCGGGCGCCGTTTTAGCGCTCTCGGTCACATCGAGCCTAGCCACGGCAGCCGTGTTCTCCCATGGAAGACCAAAACATCGCATAACCGACAACTCCGGCGACAACGATGGTCGACCCCGGTTTCAGCGATACGGTTCGGTCCCGTGAAGGCCTTTGAACAACTGTCCCGGTGGGATCCAGGCAAAAAAGCAGTGGCCGTTGTCGACGCTCAGGGTGGGGTGTCAACAGCCGGACCGACCTCCGATCGATTCGGTCTCGCCTCGGTAACCAAGCCGTTGTTCGCCTACGCAATCTTGGTAGCGGTAGAAGAAGGAAGCCTCCACCTGGACCGACAGATCAGTGCCGACGGCGTCACCATCGCTCACCTGTTGTCCCACAGTTCAGGATTGGCACCGGAGAAGCCCACGGACGCCAACAAGCCGGTGAGCCTTGCTGCACCGGGCCGTCGACGAATTTACTCCAATTTCGGATTTGAGCTGCTGGGCCTGACGCTCGAAGAGTCGACCGGGCTCTCCGCCGCCACCTACCTCAACGAGGCCGTTGCCGACCCATTGGGCATGACGGCTACTGCTCTGGAGGGATCGCCGGCGCACGGAGCGTCTTCCACCGTCGATGATCTCGCCCGGTTCGTGGCGGAACTTCTCCGTCCGACTCTCATCAGCCGACAGACAATGGACCGGGCGGCCACCGCATTCCTGCCGGACATTCCCGGTGTTCTGCCCGGCTACGGTCGACAGGAGCCAAATCCGTGGGGCCTCGGCTTTGAGATTCGCGGAAACAAGTCACCGCACTGGACCGGCGCCAACCATTCGCCAGACACCTTCGGTCATTTCGGAAGGTCAGGAACATTCCTTTGGGTTGACCCCACAGTCGATGCCGGGTGTGTGGTGCTCACCGACGAACCGTTCGGTCCTTGGGCGGCCCACGCCTGGCCTCCGTTCAACGACGCGGTACTGGCCGAGGTCGGTCAGCGGGCGTAAAGATCCGGCCACAAATACCGCGACGGTCAGAAACAGTTGCCCCGACCTTTAACACCGGATAAAGATTCTCCGATCTGAGGAACAAGACAAACCACTGACCCACCCGGTGCGACCGCTGCCGCTAGATTGGATCTCCGTGAACCCCACCGATAGCTCATCTGAATCCGATCGCTCCCCCGCCGCGGCTGATCCGTCCCCCGAGACTCGAGACGTCTCCGCTTGGGTGGTGGAACCCGCAGGACCTCTGGTTGGCGATGTTTCAGTTCGAGGCTCCAAGAATGCCGTTACGAAACATCTCGTTGCCACCCTGCTCGGCAACACACCGTCGGTTATTCGCAACTGCCCCGACATCGGTGACGTCGACATCACCGTGTCAATGCTGGAAGCGCTCGGCTGCACCATCGAGCGAACAAACGGAGACGCAACCGTTGATGCCCGCAGCCTGAGCAGCAGCCGCGTGCCGTTGACCTTCAGCGGCATGAACCGAATTCCGATCCTCATGGTCGGCCCGCTGCTCCACTCTGTCGGCGAAGCGTTTGTGCCACTCGTCGGTGGCGACGACATCGGATCGCGGCCAGTCAACTTCCACGTCGACGCCCTACGCAAAATGGGAGCCGAAATCGAGGTTACGAGTGAAGGCCTGGAGGCAAAGGCCGGCCGACTACGCGGCGCACACATCGAACTCCCCTACCCCTCAGTTGGAGCCACCGAGACGGTTCTCATGTCGGCGGTCAAGGCCGAGGGCCGAACCGTTCTCGACGGTGGAGCACTAGAGCCTGAGGTCATCGAACTGGCGTTGTTCCTACAACGAATGGGTGCGCACATCGAGATGCACCCCAACCGCCGATATGTAATCGACGGTGTTCCCGAATTGGCCGGGGCCGAACAGCGACTTCAGGGTGACCGGATTGAGACCTTCTCCTATCTGGTAGCAGGCCTCATAACCGGCGGTCAGGTAACCGTTCACGGCTGCGGCCAGGACCGTTTGGTGACCGCAATCTCGACGCTCTCCCGTATGGGTGCCGTCTTCGAGATCGGTGAGAATTCGGTATCAGCCCGAGCTCAGCACCTGACGGCAGCCGCAGTGGAAACCGACACTCATCCGGGCTTTATGACGGACTGGCAATCACCAATGGTTGCCTTGTTCACCCAGTGTGACGGCCTGTCGGTCATGCATGAGACCGTGTATGAGAACCGCTTTACGTACGTGCCGGCACTCAACAAGATGGGTGCGCAGATCCAGCCGTACAACACGCCACTCGGATCGATCGAGGGCCGCTTCGTTGGATCGCCAACACCGTGTTCAGTTGTTGTTCGAGGCAAGACCCCGCTGAAAGGCGAAGAAGTTGTGGTCCCCGACATTCGTGGAGGGTTCGCCTACGTACTGGCGGCCGCGGCCGCTGAGGGCACCACAACCATTGCCGACACCCATCACCTCGATCGTGGCTACAACACTCCGATCGAGAACTTCCAGCAACTCGGCTTGGACATCAAGCGAACGACTGTCCCGCTGCCGACGGAAGACTAAGGCAGTCCCTCCGTCGCCGAGGGTCGGTAATCAGCTGGCGGCTGGCTGGCCGTCCGGCTGGTCAGAAGACTCAACCGCCCAATGCGACGGCGCCGCCTTGCGATAGACGAACACCAACGCCAGGGCTGAAAGCAAGATGGCTGTGCCGCTCATCCAGTGATTGACGCGGATGCCGAGAATCTCGGTGGCTTCGTCGATTCTTACCGCTTCGACGATGAACCGGCCAATGGCGTATCCGGCCACGTAGAGCGGAAGGATCATGCCCTTTTTCAGGACGCCGCGCCGGTCGATCCAAACTAAAAACCCGAACAGCAGAAGATTCCAGGTCGCCTCATAGAGAAAGGCCGGATGAAACGTGCGCTCCGCCTCGAACGGGGCGGGAGGGTTGTCGATTTCAACTGCCCAAGGCAGGTCAGACGGGCCGCCAAAGATCTCCTGGTTGAACCAGTTCCCAATCCGGCCGATCGCCTGGGCGACGGCGATGCCGGGTATGGCAGCGTCCAACATGTTGGGCAGATCAGTAATCCCCCGTCGCTTGGCCACCAGGTAGCCGACTCCAATGCCGGCGATGAGACCGCCGGGAATCCCCAGGCCCCCGTTCCAGATCTTCAGCCACTCGCCGATGGGCCGCCAGTCGGTGACGAGATGGTAAATGCGAGCGCCAATGACACCGGCAGGCACCGCCCACTTTGCCACTTCAAATACGTCGTCACCATTGCCGCCACGGGCCACCCAACGACGTTGAGCGATGTAAATGGCGGCTAGAGCACCGATACCGATGCAGAGTCCGTAGGCGTTGAACGTCAGCGGTCCGATCGAGATCGAGTTAGTGCCAGGACTCGGAATCGATGCGATCAAGAAGGTCACGTTTTTCACCTGTTCGGTTCTTGCCTGGTCCTGCCGTTATCACCGAGACGACCGGACAAGTCAGTCATCGGTGGCTTCAGGCTAACTGGTCGACATTCAACGCAAACAGATCCTCAGCTCCAGCTGTCACTGCGCTTTCGAACGCAGCTGCCGTGGGAAGGATCTGCTCGCCGAAGAACTTCGCCGAAATGACCTTGGCCTTGTGGAATTCCTCATCAACCGAAGCAGCGGCTGCCTTATTCCCGGCCAAAGCCACCTTGGCCATCAGCCCACCGCAAATTGTGGTTGCCAACATCCTTAGATATGGGCTCGACCCCGCCAGCGCTTGATTCGGGTCCCCTGCACCGTTGGCCACAAGCCAGTCGGTTGCCCGGCGGGTGGCGGCCGCAGCGTCAATCAAATTGGCGGAGAACAGCTGCATGGAGTCGATTGCGGTCAAGTCTTTGGCCAGCCGCTCAACATCGTCCAAGCTTTCGCGAACGACGTCGCCACCTCGCATTGGGAGTTTCCGACCAACAAGGTCCGCTGCTTGGATTCCGTTCGTGCCTTCGTAAATGGCGGCTATGCGAATGTCTCGATAGTGCTGGGCAACCCCGGTCTCTTCCACAAAGCCCATGCCACCGTGAACCTGTAGAGCCAGTGACGTCAGCTCATTACCAAGATCGGTACACAGGCTCTTGCTAAGCGGGATCAGCAAATCGGCCCACTCCTGATGAGCCGAGCCGTTCTCCGGGTCGCTCAGCACCCGGTCCAATGCGGCAGCATTCTCGTAGATGAGACACCGCATGGCATCGATCCATGACCGTTGGGTCATCAGCAGTCGCCGGACGTCGGCATGATCGATGATCGGACTCTTTGCACCGGGTTCGGCTCCAACTGCGGTTCCTTGTAGTCGTTCCACCGAATAGGTCAGCGCCTGCTGATATGCCCTCTCCGCCAGGGCTAGACCTTGGAGACCGACCGACAGGCGGGCGTTGTTCATCATGGTGAACATGTTCCGCATCCCGTGGCCCTCGTCGCCGACCAGCCAACCAATGGCACCGTCGTTGTCGCCAAAGGACAAAACACAGGTCGGACTTCCGTGAATGCCGAGCTTGTGCTCGATGGAAACGCAAGAGATGTCGTTGCGATCGCCAAGGCTGCCATCGTCGTTGATGAAGTACTTGGGCACAAGAAACATCGAGATCCCCTTGGTTCCCGGCGGGGATCCCGGCGTTCGGGCCAAGACGAGGTGGACGATGTTTTCAGTCAGGTCGTGCTCGCCGTAGGTGATGTAGATCTTCTGGCCGCTGATTCGGTACGAACCGTCACCGACAGGTTCGGCCTTCGACGTAAGCGCCCCAACGTCGGACCCGGCTTGTGGCTCCGTCAAGTTCATCGTGCCCGACCATTCCCCGGTCAACATCTTGGGGAGATACATCGAGCGCTGCTCGTCCGACCCGTGATGGCTGATGGCGTCGATGGCCCCCTGCGTCAGAAGCGGACACAACGCCAACGACATACACGCACTGGTCATCATCTCCTGAATGACAACCGCAAAGGTCCACGGCAAACCGCCACCGCCGTACTCGGGATCAAACGGAGCTGCCCCGAACCCGGACTCGACGTATTGGGCGTACGCACTACGGAAACCTTCAGGTGTCTGTACGTCACCGTCCGCCCACGTGGCGCCCACACTGTCGCCTTCACCGTTGACTGGCGCAATCACCTCGGCAATGAATCGACCTGCCTCTTCCAGTACAGCGAAAACCGTGTCACTGTCCGCGGACTCGAACGCCGCGCCACTCAGGACCTGGTCGAGGTCGACGATGTCGGAGAGCACAAAGCGGATATCTCGCATAGGGGGTGCGTAATCAGTCATTACCTATTCCTTCGGCACTGAACCGGCCGCAAGCACACCGAATAGTCGACGAACTTGCTGACACCTCGACAGTGAAAGTGGTATCACACGAATTCTAGTCAACGGACCAAAGCACGCCGTGGTCGCATGAGTCGAATCCGACACGCCCACAATCGGGAGCCAGTCCAAGCGGTCCGGTAGGATCGGGGCGTGACGTTGCCGCCCGAACCAACCTACCGACCCAACTTGGTCGAACTTGGCCGAGGGGTTTTCGCCTTCGTGAGCCCTCAGCCTCGATTCGGATCGTCAAACATCGGTGTTGTCATCGACGCCGACGGGCTGACGCTCATTGACACATCGGCTACGCCAGAACAGGCCTCTGTGACCCTGTCTGCCGTTCTTGAACTGACCCGCGAGCTTGAGCTCCCGGTCAAACGAGTGGTGTTGACGTCTAGTCGCGTCGTCTTTAGCGGAGGAAGCTCGGTGCTCTGGTCGGCAGCCTTTTACGGATCAAGTGTGACCAGCGACGAACTAGACCATCCGGCCAATCCTGATGCGTTCCGTCGCCTGCTCCCAGAAATGGCTGCCGCCTACCACGATGACTTTTCCACTCGACCGGTCACCCACGTTGTGACAGAAGCCGCGTCGCTGACACCGTCGATCGACCTCATTCCCCTACGAGGAGAGTCATCGATGAACTTGGCGGTGTACGTCGCTTCATCCGATGTCGTATTTGCCGGGGCACTGGGCTCGTTCGCCGTTACTCCCCTGGCCTACAACGGGTATCCGCTCGATTGGGCGACGAGCGCAGACTCTCTGGCAGAGCTGGCTTCAACCGTCGTGCCCGGTCATGGTCCTCCCGGAGGCTCGGCTGACCTGGCGGACCTAGCCGGTTACCTTCGTGCCACCGCAGCTGGTGCTGACACGGTTGCTCCCGGGCCGTGGGACCAATGGGTGGATCGTCGGTTCGACGCTGTGAACCTTGAACGCGCCGCACGATTGAACGAGGGCGTCGACGAGGTTCCGCAAGCCATGTTTCAGTTGCTCGGCCTGTAAGAAGAAAAGACCGACCGCGGCAACTTCACGCTAGTTGCGCTTCGACCTTGTCCATGGCGTCGTCTTCGGTGACGTCCAGAGCGAACGACAGCTCGGACACGAGCACCTTGCGGGCCCGGGTGTACATGCTTTTCTCTCCGGCCGACAACCCCTTGCTGCGCTCGCGCAACGCAAGGTTCCGGACGACTTCAGCCACCTGATAGACGTCGCCAGACTTCAGCTTCTCTTGATGGTTCTTGAAGCGGCGGCTCCAGTTGGCCGGCTCGCGAACGTCTTTCATGCTCAGCAGCTCAAACAGCTCTTTGACGTCTTTTTCACCGATCGGCATCCGCATGCCGACTTCGTCAGCCATTTCAACCGGGACACGGACCGTCAGATTGTCATGCACAGCCTGCAGTACAAAGTACTTTTTCTTCTCACCGTCGATGACCCGAGTCTCGGTGTCAATGATGATGGCTGCGCCGTGATGGGGATACACCACACGGTCGCCCGACTTAAAGGTTGGCATTGCTCTCCTTGTAGCGAAGCACTAGAGGCGTGCCGCAGGGGCCGCCCATGAAGTCAAGTTACACGATTGCGCTGAAGAACCCCGCCACAGTGGTTAAAACCATGGCGGCTACAGCTATTACGACCACCCAGAACATGACCGGGCGCCGCTCTCGCATCGACGGGATGCTGGGTGCAGCTACCGGTTGGCGCTTCTGCGGACCACCGCCGACACGACTGGTTCCCTTTGGACGAGCCATGTTACTTCTTCACCACCAGTGTCTTGCCGACCTTATCCCATGGCGTTTGCCGCTGATCGTCGGTGAACAACATGATCAAACCGGCCACCGCGATAACAAAATTGGCGATCGAGCCAAGGAAGCTGATGACCGGTAGCACGGACAGAATTCCGACAGCAATGTAGAGATACATTCGCCTCGTTCCGGTCTGGATGTCGGCCGGTGAACCGTCGGCGTTGACGACCTTGGTTCCAAGCGCCATCTTGCCCAGGGTCGCCCCCTGATTACCGACCATGATGATCTCATACGCCGCTACCAGCAGTGTTGACACAATTCCGGCGAGGAGCACCCTGACGAAACTGATGTCGGCTGAGTCGCCACTGGCCAGGGCGAAACTGGCCGAAAGTGTGCCGAAGATGCCGTTAGCGATTCCGCCGAGGATGGCCCAAATGATGCCATCGATGATACGACCACCGATTCGTGCCCCCGGTTCGGCTAGGGCTGCGCCAGCCGCTGCACCCCCGCCACCAACGGCTGCCGCCGCTCCGGCGACCGGTTGTGGTCCTCCAACCCAACTTGACCCGTCCCAGTAGCGTTGGGTCCCAGGAGGATCCCCTTGCGCGTAGTACCAGCCCGCTGGTTGCGTTGGGTAGTCAGTCACTGCGTTCTCTCCACGTGTCCTTGTCCGGCTTGCCTACAAACAGCAACGCCAAACCACCTTTTCCCTGCTCTCAGTCTACCTCACGGCGGGTAACTCCACCCGTTGTTGTGCTCTCCAGACTCAGAGATCGGAGCCGAAAACCGCCTGCTGTAAGATGAGAGCAGGCCGCAACCACCTGGTTGAGCATTCACCACCCAACACCAACGGCCTCCCGTCGAAAACTTGAGCCGGGTCGCGCTCGGCCGATCGGAAGACCATGACCAAGACCATTCTCGTGACCGGCGGAGCCGGCTTCATTGGCAGTCACACCGCAGTCGAGCTGCTGCAGCGCGGCTATCAGGTTGTAATCGCCGACGATCTCTCGAACAGTTCGGCCAAAGCCATCGACGTCATTTCAACACTCGGCGGCGGCGACGTGGCGTTCCACGAGGTCGACCTGACCGATGAACCATCGGTTGCCCGTCTCTTCGACGAGCATCCCATCGAGGCGGTCGTGCACTTCGCTGGGCTCAAAGCTGTCGGCGAGTCAGTGGAAAAACCGCTGCACTACTTCCGTACGAACCTGATTTCCACCATGAATCTGCTGTCTCAGATGGCAGAACACGAGGTCTGGGACTTTGTCTTCTCGTCCTCAGCAACGGTCTACGGCACACCGGAACAGCTTCCGATTCCCGAAACCGCGCAAACCGGGGCCACCAATCCATACGGGCGCACCAAGCTAATGGTCGAGGAGATCTGCGAGGACCTGGCCGCCGCTGACGATCGGTGGCGAATGAGCCTCTTGCGGTACTTCAACCCGGTAGGCGCACATGCCTCGGGTCAGCTCGGCGAGGATCCTCGGGGTATCCCAAACAATCTCGTTCCGTTCGTCATGCAGGTGGCCGTCGGCCGCCGTGACAAACTTCAAGTATTCGGCGACGACTGGGACACCGCCGATGGGTCAGGCGTCAGGGACTACATCCATGTCGTCGACCTGGCGGCCGGTCACCTCGCCGCTTTGGAGAAACTGCGAGCAGGTTGCGAGGCCTACAACCTCGGCACCGGCAACGGTTCGTCGGTACTAGAAATCATCAGCACAGCAGAGCAGGTGAGCGGCAAGAGCATTCCCTACGAGGTGGTGGGGCGCCGCTCGGGCGACATTGCCACGTCCCTAGCCGACCCGGTCAAAGCCAACCGTGAACTCGAATGGCGAGCCGACCGGAACCTGGAAGCGATGTTGACCGATGCATGGCGATGGCAGTCCTTGAACCCAATGGGCTTCAACGACGAGACCTCGTAGCCGCCGAGGATCAACTGCACCGATCCCTCCGGGCGACGAGGTGTGCCAGGCTATAACGCCAAGACGTCATCGCGGGTAGGCAACGAAGCCTGAGCGCCCTGGCGCGTCACCGCGCACGCCGCTACCCGCACGGCCCATGAGGCCGCCTGTCGTGGATCTCCCGAGGCCAACAGCCCATCGGCAAAGCCACCGCAAAACGCATCACCGGCAGCCGTGGTGTCCACCGCGGCCACCGCAATCGCAGGGATGAAGAACGGGGCGTCGCGGTCAACAACGACGACGCCATCGACACCCAATGTGACGACAACGGCCCGCAACCGATCATGGTTTCGAAGGACCCGTCCGGCTTGGAGAACCACAGCGTCACGGTCCACAGCGGCAACGCCATCGTCGAGAGCGGCCAACTCGTGACGGTTGGGAACAACAAAGTCCGCTGCTCCTAAGACCGACTCCGCTTCACCAGCGACCAGTGCCGGTGCCGGGTTCACGATGACGACAGCTGAAGGGGCTAGCCGCGGCAGCTGCTGGATCAGCTCGACTGGAGTCTCGAATTGGGTCAACACGACCTTGGCAGAGTCAAAGACGACGCTGGCAGCGTCCAACGCCTGATTGTTGAGGGCTCCATTGGCCCCGGCCACAACGACGATCCTGTTCTCACCGGCATCGTCGACTTCGATCAGTGCGGTTCCCGTCGGGTTGTCGTCGTCAACGACAACCCCGGAAACCGAGACCCCGAACGCTTCGAGATCGCTCAGCAGGCGACGCCCAGCGTCGTCATCTCCGACGGCGCCGACCATGGCGACTCGCCGACCGAGACGGGACGCCGCCACTGCCTGATTGGCGCCCTTGCCACCACCGCCCGACACCAGATCAGTCCCCACCACGGTCTCGCCGGGGTCAGGAAATCGGTTGACTCGGACCGACAAGTCGAGATTGAGACTGCCGACGACCACCACTTCGGCGGCGCCGACTGCTTCAGATGGAGACATCGCTGTTCACGATCGACGTCACGAGGTCGACCCAAGTTGGTGCAGGGCATCGACCACCAAACCTCGAGCCTTCCCAGCATCCAGCCGTGCACAGTGATTGACGCGATGAAAGACTCCGTCGCTGTCCCACGGGATGCCGGTGTCGTCGGGTAGCTGTCTGCGCCTGGTGTCAACCACTGTCATCCCCCGGGTTAAGGCGCCTTGCAACTCAACTCCCACCGGACGCGCCTCCATCTCGAATAGCTCCGGATTGGTAACCGCCAACACCGCGCACGGGTCATGCAACCCTCCGAGGCGACGACCGCCCAGCGCCTCGACCCGATCCAGGTAGTGGGAGAACAAGTCGGCAATCACCTGAGCACCGGGATTCAAAAGCTCCCCGGTTTCAGAGTCGGTTAGGGCTCGGATATCACTCACCAACTCGTCGTCAACCGCGAGCTGAGACGTCAGATCGAGGCCGCACATGCGGACCTCGGCTCCGCAGCCGACAACGACGGCAAGCGCCTCGGGGTCCGCTATGGCGTTTGAACTCTGCGGCAGCTGTTCGATTTCCACCTCCAGCTGAGCCACCCATGTAGCTCACCCCGGAAAGCCGACCGGCAAGATCGGGTGCCCTCCGCAGTGCGGTGGCCACGTTGGTGGCCGGGCCAATCGGCACGAGCCACAGGCCTTCTTCCGATCTAATCGTTTCGATCAGATAGTCGACGGCGTGAACGTCTTCAGCCTCCCTGGCTAATTCAGGGAGCGCCGGGCCGTCGAAGCCGCTCGTGCCGTGTATCTCGGGGGCGTGAAGTGGCTCTGCCTTCAGCGGACGGGACTCACCGGCGTAAACCGGCACATCGAGGCCGAAGAGCTGACATGTCAGCAACGCATTACGAGTCACATCGGCCAAAGGGGCGTTGCCCCCTACGGTCGTAATCCCGACGAGATCACCGTAGGCCGCAGCCACCACCAGGGCCACGGCATCGTCCTGGCCGGGATCACAATCGACAATGAGACGAGGTCTCGACTTGTCGGACAGATCAGTCATCGGTGCACGGACAAACCGTCACCGCGCTCGTGGCACGAGAGTTCATCGCTTGCCGATGAACTCGTAGATCTCTTTGCACTCAGGGCACACCGGAAACTTCTTCGGATCCCGGTTCGGCACCCACTTCTTGCCGCATAACGCCCGGACGGCAGTCCCCTCCACCGCGCTTGACACGATCTTGTCTTTCTTGACGTAGTGAGCGAACTTCTCATGATCACCATCGTCCAAGATGGGATCCCCGAGCTTTGGGTCGACGATCTCTTCAACGATCGTGGACGGCCCAGTTGAGGAAGCGACGGGAGACAGCTGGCGTTCAGAGGTCAAAAAAGTCACAGCTCCATCTTAGAAGCCCCGCGGCAGCGCAGGCACAGATAGCGCTGACCTATGCTCAAGGGGCTTGATCAAGGACTTGATCAAGGACACGGCCAGACCTCAATCAGGAGAACTCGTTTGATGCTTGAACCAGGAACCGAAGCACCTGACTTCACCGCCACGGACCAAAACGGTGAAACGGTAACCCTGTCCGACCTCCGGGGATCCTACGTACTGCTTTGGTGGTACCCGAAAGCAGCCACACCCGGTTGAACGATGGAAGCAGACGGCCTGCGTGACCAGGCCCAACAGTTCACTGACGCCGGTGCCCGAATTCTCGGGATTTCCTTCGACACCCCGGAAGAAAACAATGCCTTTCACAGCGACCGAGGATTATCGTTTCCGCTGCTCTCCGACACCGATCGGTCAATCGGGGCGGCCTACGGTGCTCAACGCGGACCAGATGAAGCGTTCGCCGATTTCCCTAAGCGCATCAGCTATCTGATTGACCCTCAAAGCGTCATTGTAAAGACGTACGAGGTTGACGATCCGGGAGGCCACGGCGCCGAAGTCTTTGCCGATCTGCAGGCTGCTCTACGCTGACCGTCGGCTACGGCGTCACCTCAAATGGGTGACGCCGTCCAAGGCTTCCGGGGGTACCGGGACCGGCCAGACCCCGGTTGACAAGACGACGTGTGTCATAGCAACGTCGTGGTCGTCGATCGGCAACTCTTCGGCAATGGCCGTTCCGGCAATTCCAAGGAATTGAAGTCCTGGAACGCCAACTCGCAACAGTCGATGCAGGAAACGGTCGTAGTACCCCTTTCCCCTGCCCAACCGATTGCCGAGACAATCAAATCCCATCGCAGGGACCAGGACCGCTCCGATGTCCGCATCGTCGATGCGAACTGCGTCCGAGCGGGGCTGCATGTAGCCGTAGCGATGACGTTCCAACGGACTCCCCAGCGGATGCACCGACAGTTCGTATCCCAAGTCCGGGGTCCGGGTAACAGCAAACCGGGTTTCCGGAGTTGCGTGGCGAGCAGCTACCCCACCGAGGTCGACCTCTTCGGGCAACGCGTCGTACACGACCACCCATTTGCCTTCGTCCACGGTGCGGGCCAGGTGGTCGGCGATAAGCCCGCATATCCCGCTACTAACGGCGCCCGCAACCTGAGTCCCCTCAGCCGGTCGCAGCCGTGCCCGCCAGGCCGCCTTCAGGTCACCGGACATATCTATCGCCTCTCGTCGTAGCACCATCAGGCGTCGCGTCTGGGAGTCAGGCGCGCAAGCGTCTAACGTACATCCATGGCAAACGATTTCGGCTCTCCCGATGGCTCCACCCTGCGGAGCGCGTCGCTCCTCAGCGAACTTGTGCAGATCAACAGCGTCAATCCGGATCAAGCCGGCCCGAAGTCGGGAGACGGAGGAGAAGAAGAGCTTGCCAATTGGGTGGCCGACCGAAGCCGCCAACTTGGTGCCGACGTCACCGTCGATGACGTCGAGCCCGGAAGGCCGAACGTCTACGCCTACTTTGAAGGCACCAGCGACAAAACCGTCCTAGTCGATGTTCACCTGGACACCGTCGGCGTGGAACACATGACCGATGCCCCATTCGACGGTCGCCACGAAGACGGGCGCGTCTGGGGGCGAGGCAGCGTCGACACCAAAGCCACATTCGCAGTCGTCCTCGACGTCTTGGCTTCGTTGTCCGAAGACGGTCACAGCTTGACACCGAACCTCATCCTCGCCGGCACCGTCGGCGAAGAGGCCGGGGGCTTTGCCGGCGCATACCGCCTGGAAGAATGGCTGGGTTCAGGCCGTGCCAACCCTGATCAGATCATCGTGGCCGAGCCGACTCTTTGCGCCCCGGTCTACGGGCACAAAGGAGGACTGGGATTGAAAATCGCCGTTCACGGCGAAGCAGCGCACTCCTCCAAACCCGAACTCGGACGCAACGCGATTGTGGCCGCTGCGAGAGTCATCACCGCCCTGGAAGGAGAGCAGGAGCGGTTGACCGCTGAAAGCCCGGCGACCGAGGTCGGCAACGGAACATTGGCCGTCACCACCGTCAGTGGAGGGCTCGCCCCCAACATCATCCCCGACCACTGCGATATCCAGGTAAACCGTCGAATCGCTCCCGGTGAAGACACCCAAGCGATGGTCCCCAACCTGGAGGAACTTATTCGCCAAGCGGCTCATCCCGAAGACGTTGACATTGAATTGACCTACGGGAAGGTGTTCCAAGCCTTCTACCGCGACGCCGCCACCTCTCTGGTGACCGAGCTGGCTGCGCTGAGCAGCGAAGACGGCGCCGTGGCCGCCTACGGAACCAACGCCGTGGCCTACGATCACCTGCCTTCGGACATCGTGGTGTTTGGACCCGGGTCAATAGACCAAGCTCACAAGGCGCAGGAGTGGATCGACATATCGGAGTTGGCGAAGGCCGGTGAGATCTACCGGGGTTGGCTCACGGCGGGTCAATAAACCCGCCGAGCGCCAATGGCCTGGGATATTTCGCCTTCCGCCCACGGGACGAGTTGGATTGCCGGTAGAAACATAGACAGGCGAGTTGTGCCGCCAACACCTACTTCCGGACGCCATGAATCTTTCAAGCCCAGCCGATGCACGAAACCGGGGCCGCTTTTGGTTAGCCCTGTCGCTGTCGTCGGTTACCGCGCTCGCAGTAACGATTCCACTGGCGTTCCGGGCCGCCGATGCCGGGCAGCAAAACAATCCGGCTAGCTCCGAGATAACGACGCCAGTGGCCGAGACAATCGACCCGGAACAGACCGAGGACTCAATCGTCGTCGGATCCAGTGCGACCTCGACAACATCATCGATTCTCACTATTGACGAGCGAAGCGACGTCGAGGCTGAACTTGTGATTCAGCCCGGCACGTCACCTCAAACACAGGTCACGACTACTACGTCAACCAGCACGACGACGACCACCGAATCTCCAGCCGAATCGACGTCGGTGCCCGACGAGTCAACGACATCGTCACCCAGCCCAAGCTCCGAACCAGACGAGACCGGCGGCTAGCCGTCGGCAATGCGTTCGATCCTGTAGCCACTGGCTACGGCGCTGCCAGAACCCCAAGTCGTTGTTTGAGCCTGAGCACCCGCACGACCGACGCGTCGAGGCGTTCGGTGGAAAGGTCACCGGAAGCTACTGCTGCCTGCAGTGCTTCAACGGACGACACCAAATCGGCTGGCTGTAGGAGCACGTCGGCCCCGGCGTTGATGGCGCCAACCGCCAACTCTCCGGCCTCAAAGGCGTTGACACCGCCCATGTTGAGTGCGTCGGTCATCACTACGCCATCGAAACCCAGCTCGCCTCGCAACAGATCCTGGATGAGTACCGGCGAGACCGTGGCCGGCTCGCCGGAACTGTCGAGATTTGGCATAACCAAGTGGCCGACCATGATAATTTCCACACCCTGATCGATAGCGGCATCGAATGGGACACGGTCTCGGCGTTCCCAATCCTCTCGGCTCACGCTGATGGACGGCAGTCCTTCGTGGCTGTCGTCTACCGTGCCACCGTGACCCGGCCAGTGCTTAGCGGCAGCCGCCACGCCGGCCCGCTGCAACCCGGTTATTGAGGCGCCGACCATGTCAGCAACCAACTGCGGATCGTCGCCGTAGGACCGCTGATCAAGGAAACCCTCGCCACCGGGAAGCAGAACGTCCGCCACTGGGGCGAGGACAACGTTGATGCCCTGCTGCTGCACCTGTTGGCCGGTGACATACGCGGCTTCTCGAACGGCATCGACGTCACCGGATAGCGCCGAAGGGGACGGATAGGCCGACACTTGGTCGGTCACGCGACTGACCTTGCCACCTTCTTGGTCTACTGCGATCAGCAGTCCAAGGTCGCCGTCGGAAGCCTCAGCGTCTTGAAGCTCTTTAGACAGCAGGCGGAGCTGCTCAGCTGACTCGACATTGTTCTCTTGATACAGCACCCCACCCAAGTGGTACTGACGAATAATGTCGACCGAGTCCTCAACACCGGCGAAACGAGCGTTTTGTCGAGCCGTGGGGCCGGAGTCCGCCACGCCGGAGGTTCCGAACAACACCGGCATTAGAAGCTGCCCGATTTTCTGTTCGACTGTCATCGCTGAGACGATCGACTGGATTTGCTCCTCGGCGGCCGCCTCTCGGTCGGTTGCCCCTGCCGACACTGCGATCAGCTGCGGCTCCGTCGTCGTTGTTGTTGCGGTTGCCTCGACGCCCTGCTCAGAACCATCAGTGCCCTGATTAGAGCCTGCCACATCGTCCAGCAAGTCAGAGGCTCCCGAGCAGGCGGCGGTGAGCAGCGCAAAGACGACCAGCAGCGCGATCTTGGTACCTCGCGGCCGAACCACAAAAGACTCGACTCCACGGAGCAGCGAAACACTGGAATGAAGGCCGTCAGGGGCCATGGTGGGGGTCTTGCTTGTCAAGTCTGTCATCACGGATTTCGCTGGGCGATACACGATCGAGCACCACATGATCGGTGTGGGTTGCATGTGGGAATCAGCACTTCGGACGACCGAACGCAGCTGATCAGTCCCGCCGACGGCGACCACTCACCGTGTGGTGATGGAGACCAGGGCATTCGGGGCCACGTCATCATGCAAGCCGACACCTATGAGCGTAGGATTTCTCGCCACCAACGGGGCTCATAGTTTTGAAAAAGTCGGCAGGTTGTGAAAATTGTGGCCGATTCTTTCCGAAATCTGAGATGCCTCATCAGCAGGGATAGGGTTCTGCCATGGCCAAGACGGACTGGAACCCGCTACTGCGCTCCGAGTTTGACCAGGCCTACTGGCACGAACTCACCAAGTTTGTTCACGACGAGCGAACCAGACATCAGGTCTTCCCGCCCCACGACGAGGTGTTTGCCGCTTTGCATCACACGTCGTTCGAATCGGTCAAGGCTGTCGTCCTCGGCCAGGACCCCTATCACGGCCCCGGCCAGGCTCACGGACTCTGTTTTTCGGTCCGGCCCGGCGTACCCCCACCACCGTCGCTGAAGAACATTTTCACTGAGCTGGAGTCCGACCTGGGAATCCCTCGTCCTCAAACCGGCTCGCTTCTCCCCTGGGCAGAACAGGGTGTCTTGTTGCTCAACACCACGCTTACCGTGCGGGCCCGTCAGGCGGCCTCGCATCAGGGGAAAGGCTGGGAGCAGTTCACCGACCGCATCATCGAAGCCGTCTCCCAAAAGACCGACCGTGTGGTGTTCGTCTTGTGGGGTTCGGCTGCTCGCCGCAAGAAACAGATGATCGATCTCTCGCGTCATGGCGTCGTCGAGTCACCGCACCCTTCGCCGCTATCAGCCCACAGAGGTTTCATGGGCTCACGGCCGTTCTCGCAGGTCAACCACCTGTTGGAAGAAGCCGGGAGAACACCGATCGATTGGCGCCTCGACCAGCCATCGGCAACATCCGACGAATCCGCCCCCGAACCCGAAGTCGGCGCTGAACTTGAAGTCGACCCTGAACCTGAGAGCTCTTAGTACGCCGAAACTAGTACATCGACCCGTCGGAATCGGCTTGGCCTTCACCGCGGGCTTGCGACAGCGCCTCTTTCGCTCCTGCCACCTGGGCCAAGAGATTTGATGTTGCCGTCACCATTCGGAATCCCTGTTCGATCCGTTTAGCCGTCATAGTCGGCGTGCTGTGGATTCCCGGAACTATCGACTTCGCAGTCGACAACTCGACGATCTTGGCCAAAGCTTCCTGGTAGATCGCTGAGTCCGGGTGATCGGTGGCCGGGGGCAAACCGTAACTGATCGACAGGTCGGCCGGGCCGACATAGACCGCGTCGATCCCCTCGACTTCAAGAATCTGCTCTAGTTGGTCGACAGCCTGTCGGGTCTCAATCATGGGGATGCAGGCGATCTGGGAGTTGGCATCGGCGTGGTACCCGCCGCCAAGCGCGGAGGCGGCGCGGGCCGGCCCCCAGCTTCGAGAACCCTGCGGTGCGTAACGACACGCTCGCACCGCTGCCTCGGCCTCTTGAGCCGAGTTGACCATGGGAATCACGACCCCCATGCATCCGGCGTCAAGCAACTTGCCGATTATCCCAGGCTCGTTCCAGGGGGCTCGAGCTAGCGGCACTGACTCGGTTCGAATGGCCTGAAGCATCGAGACAACTGCAGAGTAGTCCAGCAGACCGTGCTGCAGATCCAGGCAGAGGTAGTCGTAGCCGACGGTGGTCAATTGCTCGGCCGCCGCGAAATCCGGGGTCGACATCCACAGCCCGACGGTCGTTCCTCCGTCAGCCCACTTCTTCTTGACCTCGTTTGTGATCACTCTCTGCCTCCGCGTTTTGGGAACGAACAACGCACAAGCTAACAGACCTCGGCGCTACCTGTCCGTTCAGCCGGAGACTCTAAATGTCCGCGCCAGCAGCGGTCTGATCCCGGGAACCGGAACCTTGGCCAATGCCAACAAAATCGGATAGACCTCCAGCCGCCCGAGAATCATGTTGGCGACGCAGACCAGCTTGGCGAAGGTGCTTAGGCCAGCGAAGTCACTTCGAGGACCGACATCAGCCAGACCCGGGCCGACGTTGCCGATCATGGTGGCAGAAGCGGAAAACGACGTCAGTAGATCCTCACCGGTAAGGGCGATCAGCAGGCCACCACCTCCGAAGGCAGCCAGTACCAAAACCAAGAACCCGGCGACCTTGCTGGCCACCCGATCGCTGACGACGGTGCCCCCGACGCGTATTGGGCGGACAAGATTTTCATGGATCTGGCTCAGGGTTTCCCGGTGGGCCAGGCTGGCCACCGCCAGCACACGGACCAGTTTCACGCCACCCGATGTCGAACCGGCCATTGCCCCCAACGGCATAAGTATCAACAGCACACTTTGCGCCGCCGGAGACCAGTCACCAACGAAGTCCACCGTGCCGTACCCGGTGGTGGACGTGATTGAGACAACCGTGAACAGTGCGCCTCGAAAGTCTTCGAAGCTACGACTGTCGGGGGCGGCGGAAAGGAAGGTGACTGTGGTTGCCATCGCCACCACAAACACGTAGGTGCGAAACTCGACAGAGCGCAACAGAGGGCCCGGCCTGCCTCGGAACAGGCGGTACAGCAGGACAAAACTGGTACCGGCGGTGAACATGGCGACAATGATCACCCACTCGATCGCCGCAGACTCAAAGTGAGCGATCGACAAGGTGTGTCGGGAAAAGCCACCGGTAGAAACGGTGGTGAACGCATGGGTGACAGCGTCGAACAAGCCCATCCCGGCGATCAAGAAGGCGACGATTACCACAAACGTGAAAGCGGTATAGACGCCCCACAGATGCCTGGCTGTACTACGAACCTTTGGTGTAACCCGCTCACCGGTTGGGCCGGGAGCCTCCGCCTGGAACAGGCTCATCCCCCAGTTGCCGGCCGAGGGCAATACGGCTACGACCAACACGATGACGCCCATTCCCCCCAGCCACTGGGTCATCGACCGCCAAAACAGTATTCCCGAGGACGCAGCAAAGGTAGTGGGATCGCCTTCGGCTGCTTGCAAGACCGTGGCCCCGGTGGTGGTGAAGCCGGAGACCGATTCAAACAACGCGTCTTCCAACGAGGTCAAGGTGCCGGTGGCCAAGTAGGGAACGGCACCGATAAGTGACATGGCAACCCATGCAGAGGTGACAGCGAAGAAGATGTCGAGGCGGGGAATTCGGTCCGGCACCTCGGTAAGTAGTCGAAGCCCGTAGCCGACGGTGACCACAACCAAGCCGACGATGGTCAGAACCCTCCAGTCGTTGGACGACCCGTAGAGAAGTTCGACCAGGGCGGCCACGACCATGCCTGCACCACATACGGCCAGCGTCAATCCCAGTACCTGACCCAGGACGCTCGGGCGCTGCAGCGGGCTCATTCGGAGCCGAATATCGACTTCGCTGCGACCAGAGACGCAGGGTGACCGAACACCACGACGTGGTCTCCGGCTTCAAGCTCTGTGCCACCGCGAGCGATCACCGGTTCCTGTCCCGCTCTGATCACCGCTCCGATAAGCAGGTCTTTGGGAAGGTCAAGTTCAGCGATCAGTGAGCCGTCAGCTTCACTTCCGAACCGGATCTCAACCTCGTCGACCTCTGAATTGCCTTCCAGGAACGTAGCGACTGCGGTTACCCCAACCCGCATGGAGCGCAGCACTGCATTGGCCGAGGCCGTCCTCGGGCTGAGAGCGGCATCGATGCCGAATCGCCGTACCAGTGGCAACAGCTCGAGCCGGTGAAGTACGGCGACGGTAAATGCCGGACCTTCGGCCATGGCGAAAGCGCAGGCCAAGACATTTGAAGGATCCTCCCCGGTGGCGGCCACCACGATGTCCATTGAGCCGACACCGGCCTCTACCAACAGAGTGGTGTTGGTAACGTCGCCTTGGGCGACGACGGCCCGTCGCAGGCGCCGAGACAGCATCTCGGCCCGCTCCGGGTCCCGTTCGACCAAGACGACGTCAACGCCTTCGTATTCCAAGTGTTCGGCCACACGAGTGCCGACTGCGCCCCCGCCAAGGATCATGGCCTTGCGGACTCGCTTCGATTCGACTCCGAGGAGCTTCAGCACTGTTCTCTTGGCTGAAGCCGGGCACAGAATGCGAACGTGGTCGCCGGCCTGCAATCGGTCGTTCCCCGAAGGAATGATGGTTTGATCGTTTCGCGTTATCGCACCACACAAGAAGTCAGATCGGGTCTGACCGATCTCCTCCAGCGTCTTTCCGGCAATCGCCGCGCCTTCGGCGACGTACGCGCCGACCACCACCAGTTGCCCTTCGGCCATCGGGTAGATTTCGTCGGCTCCGGTCGAGTGAACCAGTTCGATAATTTCGTCTGCGGTTTCGGCATCGGGGTCGATGACCACGTCGGCTCCGGCCCGACGAAGTAGCTTCTTGCCTTCGTCACCACGAAGCTCGTCGCTTTCGACTCGAACAACCGTGGTTCGTACGCCGCGTTCCTTGGCCAGCATCGATGCGACGAGGTTGACCTCGTCGGACTGGGTGACAGCCGCTAACAAACCAGCGTTTTCGACGCCAGCCTCTTTGAGGTTCGAAGGCAATGTGCCTGAACCCACGATGACCTGCACGTCCAACTCCGCACCAATGGCGGCAGCACGATGAGGGTCCTTCTCGATTACGACGACGTCCACGCCTTCACCGGTCAGACGCTCGGCAAGGTAGCCGCCCACCTCTCCGGCACCGACAATCACCACATGCATTCGCTGAGTTATTCGCTTTCTATGCGGGAAGGTCGCCTACGATGCCGACCAACGACGCAGACGAAGAAGTAGCTCGTCGAAGATCTCGGGAAGACCACCCGCACGACTCCGATAGGTATGGATCGGAGCCCGGGCATTATGAGCCTCGTTGATCAGAACCCGGTTAGGTATCGCTGGGGACCAGACAGCACGACGCCCCACCATCGAGTACAGCTCATCGATTCTGCTGTTGGCGTCCTTGGACGTCGGCGGTACCCGGTTGAGGACAACCCCGGCGATGTCCAGCTTGCTGTTTTGTTCCTCCCAAATGGAGTCGACAAGGTCCAGCACTGGATTGATCCCTCGGAGTCCGAACACTGTCGGCTCAACGATGATGAGGGCCCCGTCGGCAGCGGTCAGTCCACACGACGTGTTGAGGCCGAGTGACGGTGCACAATCGATCAGGACAAGCTCGAAGTCATCGGCGACGCCATCGAGGGCACGACGCAAACGCTGAGGGGTAACTTGGCCCTGGCGGTCGTTCTCTCGCTCGGTGAGATCGGGACCACCGGGCAGCAGCCAGACATCGTCGCCCCATCCGGACGGAACGATCATGTCGGCGGCGGACCCCGCCTTGGTTGCCTTCATGGCGTCACCGGTGCCCAGATTCTCCCGAGACGGTTCAACTCCAAGTGACCATGTGGCGTTGGCTTGGGCGTCGAGGTCAACGACCAACGTTCGAACTCCGGCGTGCAATGCCGCCGAAGCCAAGCCCAAGACGACGGTCGTCTTTCCGACGCCGCCCTTCTGGTTGAGTATCGCAACCGATCGCTTCATACCATTCTCATCCCCTCAGCCTCTTCCAGCGGAGTCGGCAAGAGCCATCATCGACGGCTCTACTCTAGGGCGAGAACAGAAAAGAAGGGGGGACGCGGCAACCGCCACCCAGCTCGGGTGGCGGTGACTGCTGTCCGATCAATTGACTTCAGCCGCGAGGCTACAGGGCAACTCCGCCAGCCTGGGACCGATCCTGGCGGTGGAGATCGATCACGTCTGCGTTTTTTCGATCCTCCAAGATGCTGCGCAGCCTGGCGATCTCACGCTCGTGTTCGTCACGCTTTCTACGGGCGGCGGTAAGCGCCCCGTCTGCCCGAGCGATCAAACTACGCAGATTGGCGAGTTCGGCGACCATGTTGGCGTCGTGGACGCCAGTGGCGTGTGTTTCGACTGCCGCCACCGGCTGGCGCATCGGGTCTTCCAACTCGGCGCGCAATGCGAACAAGTCGTTGACCGCCTGGGTCCTCTGACGCTCGATCTTGCGACGGCTCTCAACAAGCTTGCGAGTAATAGCCTGGTGGCGCCTATCGAGCACCCACATGCCAACGCCTCCGATGAGGAGGCCGATCATTAGGCCGATCACCAAATTTAAATTCCACATTTACCGTGTATCCGCCGATCCTGTTCCCAGTTAGATCCGTTGATTAGTGTAATGCGTGAACACGGCCGAAACCAGTCCTAGATCACTGTTGACGCCCGTTTGGCGTGAAAAACCGCCGTTTCAGAAGCGTTTCATTCATGTTTCAGGCATCTCTGCCGATGCCTACAGGTCGAACCACCCAACTGAATCGATCGAGTTGTTCGCCTATCACCCGTCGCGATCAAAGGCGAACGACCTCCCTCGACCATGCAACAGTGCCTCTCGTCGAGCTTCGACAGGTTACCGACTGCCTAGACCACGACGTCCAGTTGGCGATCTAGTAGGCGTCGAACAACGCGTTCTGGTTGCTTTCGTTCTTTCCGGCCAACCAGTGGCGGCGACACCGCAGGTCATAGGTCACGGCCAACTCACTTAGCCGCTCTTCTTGCAGATCGGCCCCGCCCACGACTTTAAGATCACCCTCGTAGACCTGTCGCCCATTGACTAGGCGGGCATTGTGGGTTGCTCGAGCCCCGCACCAACAGCGAGCCTCGACCTGCAATTCCATTCGTCGGTCGGCCACCTCCAGCAGTCGACGCGTACCCGGGAAGAGATTTCCCTGAAACGACGTCAATAGTCCGAAGGCGTAAACCTCGACGCCCAACTCGTCGACGACTCGGGCGAGCTGATCAATCTGACCGGGCTCATAGAACTGGGCTTCGTCGCACACCACTGCATGAAGACCGTTCCGGAGGAGGTGTTCTTGAAAGACCAGTCGTTCAAGATCAACTGTTCCATCGATGATGGCCGCCTCCGCCGACACCCCGAGACGACTTGAAACGACACCGTCATTTCGATCCATCTGCGTCACCAGTAGACAAGGAAGGCCACCCTTGCTGAGATTGTGGTGGATCTGCAGGGCTTGAGTTGACTTCCCAGATCCCATGGTTCCGTAGAAGAAGCGGAGTTCAGCCATCGCAACGACGATAGCGGGCCTTCCTGGCGCTGTCCCGCGCCGCTCCAACCTGGGCGAAACTGCCCAGTTCCAGCAAGAACAGGGCGCCAACGTTTCGGTCATGTACAGGGCTGACCGGTACGATGAGTACGAAATGGGCGTTGCGGAATCAATGGCAGAGAGCTGGTCGTGACCAGCTACACCCGCGTACAGGCGGACGATATCGACGGCCTACAGAGTGGACCTGTCGGATGGTTCGGACGACCTGTTTTCTTGGAGCTCCGCAACAGGTTTGAGCGCAGAGCGCTCGAGGAGAGCGCCCTGTGGGAGGCTGAGGGCGTTCCAGACGGTCACGGTCGCCCTTTGCTGCTCATTCCAGGCTTTCTCGCCAATCCGATGAGCTGTGATCCCATGCGTGCCATCCTTGAGCGGGCCGGGTGGCAGGTAAAGATTGCCGAGATCGGACGAAACTCGGGCCCTGCTTACACGTCGCTCGATGTGTGCGCCGAACATCTGCAGATGATGGCTGATGACGGCCAAACCCCGGTGACGATCGTCGGCCACTCAAGGGGCGGGCAATACGGGCGGATTCTGGCGGTCCGCCACGAACATCTCGTCCGCCAGGTGGTTGCCCTGGGCGCCCCACTGCTGCTCAAGTACCCAAGATTCGCCCCGGTACGGGTTCCCATTGAGCTTCTCGAAGTGAGTTGGCGGAGCGGGGCCTTCGGACCGGTCGACGTCGGTCAGGAAGACGCGGTCGACCGGGATCGTTTCGTGCCATTCCCGGACCACATCGGTTTTGTATCGGTCTACTCACGAAACGACGGCATCGTCGACTGGCGAGCAAGTCAGGACCCCGCAGCGAGAATGATCGAGGTCTCGTCATCGCACCGGGGCCTGGTCAACGGTTTGGCCGGCATGACAGCGGTAGCCGACGCACTCAACTTTTAGCTCCGTCGCTTCCCTCACCTGCGACACCGAGGTTGCTATCAACTCTCGACCCAGGGCACTGTGGCGTCATGGAACAGGGACCGAACAACATTGAACGAATCGGTGTCATCGGGGCTGGCCTGATGGGGTCGGGCATCGCCGAGGTGGCAGCAAAAGCCGGGGTAGACGTCTGCGTCGTCGAAGCATCACCGGTTGCGGCGGAAACAGGATTGAATCGAATTCAAAAGTCGATCGACCGCGCCGTGAATAAGTCGAAGATGACCGAGGACGAGGGGGCAGGCGTTATGTCGCGCATCAGCGTCACGGAGGACCTTGACAGTCTCGGCGATCGCCAAATGGTCATCGAGGCAGTGGTTGAAGACGAACAGATCAAAGTCGACCTGTTTCGGCGTTTGGATGAGCTAGTCTCGCCCGACGCGATCTTGGCCTCCAACACCTCGTCCATCCCAATCATGAAGTTGGCAATGGCTACCTCTCGACCCGAGAAGGTAGTCGGAATCCACTTTTTCAACCCGGTTCCCGTACTGGACTTGGTCGAGTTGGTGATATCGCTTCACACCTCCCCTGAAACACATGAGGTTGCCCGCAGCTTCTCCGCCAACCAGCTCGGAAAGTCGGTTATCGAGTCGCAGGATCGGGCGGGTTTCATCGTGAACGCCCTGCTGATTCCCTATGTGCTGTCCGCCATCCGTATGTTCGAGTCAGGGTTTGCTTCAAAGGAAGACATCGATCAAGGCATGGTCGTCGGATGTGCCCACCCGATGGGCCCGCTGGCGTTGGCCGACTTGATTGGCCTGGACACGACAATGGCGGTTGCCGAGTCGCTCTACGAGGAGTTCAGGGAGCAGCTGTACGCTCCCCCACCCCTGCTGGCACGCATGGTTGACGCCGGCCTGCTCGGCCGCAAGGCCGGACGCGGCTTCTACGAGTACTCGCGCTAGCGAGAACGCGAAAGGGCCCCCACAGCTTGGTAGCCGTGGGGGCCCGCAGAGTTTCCGCCGAGGCGGATGCTCTTGTTCGTCTAGCTCGGTGACTCGTTAAGGAATGTCTTTCGAGTCGGACGGTCATATGGCGACCGAAGCGGGAATCGTTTGACCAAATCCTTGGCCTGACTCACCCACTCGTCTCGCTCGATACGACCAGGGAATGCATCGATCGCATCGGTGACCTTTGCGACGTCATCTTTCTTGAAAGCTGACAGCTGTTCCCAAGTCTGGATTCCGAAGCCGTTAAGCGTCTTCTCCATCACCGGTCCAATTCCGTTGACAACCTTGAGGTCGTCTTTGTGTACGGCTCCGGCAGTTCCAAGCTTGGTGGAGCCTCGCCGCCAGTCAGATCCCGAAGGCGCCTTGTTCGACACCTTCTTGACTGTCTTCTTGGCGGCTTTCTTCTTGGCAGCCTTCTTCTTGGGTTTGGGAGCTGCGGTGCTCTCACCTGGCACGTGGCCAGCGTCGAGCAGCTTCTGAGCCCCACCCTTCCAGTCATCACGTTCGATGCGACCGGGGAAGGCGTCGATGGCTTCGGTCACCTTGTCAACATCGCCCTTGGTGAACGCTGCAACCTGTTCCCAAGTCTGGATACCGAAGCTGTTAAGCGTCTTCTCCATGACCGGACCGATGCCGTTGATCCGCTTTAGATCATCGCGGTGGTTGGCTCCAGGTGTACCCAGCTTGGTCGTACCCTTGCGCCACGAGCTGTCGCCCTTTGCGCTGGATGAGCTCTTGGTAGCCTTCTTGGCCTTCTTCTTGGCCTTCTCAGCGACCTTGTCTGCGTCCTTAGCCGCCTTCTTTGCGTCCTTTGCGGAACGCTCAGCGTCGGCCAGTTGCTTGCGGAGCTGTTCAATTGTGCGGTCCCTGGTTGGTACCAGTGATGCTTTACGCTCGGCCTCAGCCAGCTTGCGTCGAAGGTCTTTGGACTGATCACTTTCGCTCTTGGCGGTGCCACGAGCCGTCTCAAGGTCCTTGGCTGTCGTCGACAACCTCGACTCAAGACCGCTCACCTTGCCAGCATCAGCTTTCGCCCGAGCCAACTCAGCCTGCAAACCACTCACCTTGTTGGCATCAGCTTTCGCCCGAGCCAACTCAGCCTGCAACCCGCTCACCTTGTTGGCATCAGCTTTCGCCCGAGCCAACTCGGCTTCTAGGCCACTGACCTTGTTGGCATCAGCTTTCGCCTTGGCCAACTCAGCCTGCAAACCACTCACCTTGTTGGCATCAGCTTTCGCCTTGGCCAACTCAGCCTGCAAACCACTTACCTTGCCGGCCTCGGCCTTTGCTCGAGCCAGCTCGGCCTCAAGCGACGCTGACTTATCAGCCTGCGCTTTGAAACCTTGGATCTGCGACTGCAATCCGGAC
>CALJMD010000072.1 GCA_937981915.1 uncultured Acidimicrobiales bacterium | reverse complement strand
GGCTCGCGACCCCAGGCGTCGGACAGCGTTTGGGTGGCGAGTTTCCAGAAGTGGTCGCCTTCTTCCACTTCCACCGCCGGGACACCGTCGGTGCTCGAGGGCTGGAGTCCAGAAACCTCTGGCTCGTTGTCGGCTGGCGGGGCCGGCGTGGGTTCGACTTTGGGCGGCACCGGGACTCGGATCACCCAGCCCGGGGTGAGAGAGTCGGTGCGCTCGGTCAAGTTGAGACCGTCGTTCATTACCCCGACGTTCATCCGTCGGATCTGACGCCATGCCAAACCGTTTCCGGTGGACTGTTCTGCCACGGACCAGAAGGTGTCGCCTGGCTTGATTTGATAGTCAACGATGTCGAAGCCGTCGAGGTCAATGTCGGTGGCCGACGGCTGTACCGTCACCGGACCACCCCGCCCGCCGGACACGTCAGTCTTTAGCGATGCAGCTGTGGATGCGTTGCTGGTCTTCTCAGCGTCGGCAGCGGCCGCAGGTTCGGGGTCGGTCGCTTCATCGGGGTTGGCTCCACCGATTGTCTCGGCTGTCTCCGACGCACCCGATTTCGCCTGAAGCTGCTCCTCTACTGATTCGCCGGAGCTTTCCCCGACGTTGCTCGCCCCTTCGACAGCCTCGACCTCGTCTTCACCTGGCTCGGCTGCGGCCACGGCGATCACACCGGCGGCGGGGACAGCGGCCGAGGCCACCGGAGCGGCAAGCGAAAACATCAGCATGGCCGTAGCCACCAACCGTCGAGCCCCAAGCTGGGCGAACGGTACGAGAGCGGTTACCTGGTCGGCCACGGTGCCTCGAACAGCGGCGGTCAACTCGACCACAAGGGCCCAGGCGATCTGTAGCCAAGCCAACCAGGCCAAAATCGACAGTCCGAGGCGCAGAGCGGACGACGCTTTCACGTTGTTCGACGTGAGCGGATCGATCAGATTGCCGAATTCCTCCGGATAGGAGAAGCCGACGCTTCCCAGCAGGAGAATCGGCACCCAGACCAGGATGCAGATGATTATGGCGGCGGCGACAAACCCCTTGAGGAGGCCACCGATTCGAGAATCGGTCACGGGTTACTCCTGAACACATCTACTCGTTCGTAGGCTTCGGCCCGAAACGTTCGAGAACCTGGTACCCCTAGTGCAACAACGTCACTCAACTCCGCGGTGCACGAAACAGTCACCGCCACGATCGAATCGGGCGCCAACGACGACACATCGTTACCGGTTGAATCGCTCGGCGGCAAAACAACCATTGACACATCCTCCCCCAACGCGCAGCTCAACCCTGATGTTGCCAGGTTTGCGGCGGCAATGGAGGTCGCCTGGGCGGAGGCATCGGATCGAGAGTTGTAGAAGGTGGCGGCTCTGGCCGCTTCCTGAGCGGCGGACGCAACGTCGTTTTCAGCCTGCACGATGCGCCCTCCGGCCACGATCAGTAGAACAAACCCGAAAAGGGTCACCGGCACCAGCAGCGCCACTTCGGTTGACACCAATCCGGTGTCCCCTCGGCGCGCCGCGGCGGGCGTAGATGCTGCTTCTGGTCCTTTTTTGGCCCAAAACGGTTTCGTGTGTTTGGTCATGAACCGACCCGCCCCAATGGGATTACCTCAAACCTCAACTACTGCAACACCACCCATGTCCATGATATCGGTTTGGGTCGATGGACCTAAGCCGACCGGTCGAACGACCAGTTCAGTCAGCGCTCCGCTGCGCCGACGAATCGCTCAACTCGGCCTTGGGCCCGGGACGTCACCCGCCACGGCCCGGGAACAATCCGGTAGCGAGGACGGGCCGTTACCTCGGCCGTGACCACGTCACCGACGATTGTCACCTCCACGGTGGCCTGCTCAACCTGGCCGGTGGCTGATAGCACCTCAAGGCCAACCCGGCGGGCTTCACTCAAGTCGCTTCCATCAACCTGCCCGACATCCAAGGCCGTATCGGCCGCCAGGTCCGCCGTCTGTTTGGCATGCCAATAGAGAGCCACCTGAAACGGAAACAAGGCCATCACGATGATCAACGGGAACAGCACGGCCACCTCAGTGGACGCCAACCCGCTGTCACATCGAACCTGTCGCAGGTTCCCGGCTCTCACTCGACGGTCATCAATCAGGCTGCTAGCCGGGCTGCTAATTGACGGTGGTGTTGACGTCGATCTGGTTGGCGGCGTCGGTCATGGCACCCATCAACAACACCGCAGCGGCGATGGCCACCCCGGCCAGGACCGCAGTCAAGATCATCATCTCGGTGGTCAACGCCCCATCGTCGTCCCAAACAGCCTCTTTCATTTGATGTCCGAGGCGGCGTAGCAGATTCACGCCGCCGTCACCCCGGTTGTCTTCCATCTTCTCGCTCGCAATCTTCTCATTGGATTTACCTGTCACTTCGTCTCCCTTGGTTTGGCTGCTCTACCTGTCTCGCTCACGGTCCGGCATCGATCGACGGCACATTGGCACCGGCGCCACCGCCGGCAATGGCGGTCATGGCGCCGTAGCCGACAAAGGCGGTGAGGCCAACAGTCATGATCGCCACCGGAATGATCATCTTCTCGGTCCTGGTTTCGGCCATCGACTCCAGGTCGGTCACCATCGAATGGCGCATGGCGTCAGCTTTGGCCACCAGCGACTCACGCACCCGAGCCCCATGGCCACCGGCCAGCGCCAACGACGACGCCAGATCACGCAGGTCATCGACACCCAGTTCATCGGCCAACTCACCGAACAATTCCCACGATCCTCGATTGGTGGCAGCCGCCCGGTCCAGCGCGGTGCGAAGTTCGTCGAACACCCAACCGTCGCCCGAGCGGGCCGCCGCCTCCAACGCCGTCTGGGTCCCCGCCCCTCCGGCCAACAAGATGCTCACCAGCTCGAGGTAAGCGCCAAGGGCGTGGCGGAACGCCCGGCGTCGCTCCTCGACCTGTTCGGCCAGCGGCACATCGGGATACAAGAATCCGCCGACACCCAACGCCACCGACACCGCCAACAGGACCAGCACCGGTGGTTGAAAGCCCGACAGCAGAGCCAGCGCACCAAGCAGCAGGGGAAGGCTGAAGCCGACCACCATGGCTGTTAGCTTTTCGAAGTCGTGAGTTCGTCGGTCCTTGCCCAGCACCCGCAACTTGGCATCGATGTCGTCTCGACGCTCGCCAGCCGATCCCGATTTGGTTGCTGGGCGGGAGATCGAGTCCGCGCTGAGCTGGCCGGTGGTGGAAACTACTTTGATCAGCTCGGACAGATCGGTCGGTTTCGGCCTGGCCGATCGAATCAACAGCAACAACCCACCCCCGAATACCGCCCCCAACACCGCTGCCAACAGTGCGCTCACCGGCTCGCTCCTTGGTTCTCAGCGTCAACCGTGCTGCGGTGCCGGGCCTGGAAGCGCTGGGGCATGTCAAACCGGGAGTAGTTGCGCAACGCCGTACCGCCAATCACAAAGATCGACGCCACCACACACATCCATAACTGTCCGGCTACCGAGTCGTAGGCCACCAACAAATTGCGGGCGAACAACCACAACAATGCGATCGTCAACGCCGTCGTCCCCACCACGATCCGGGCCGACGTTCGGATGCGGGCCCTACCCACCTCGACCCGTTCCCGCATGCGGGTGTCCGCCCTAGTGGCATCGGCCAAGCGACCGAGCAGCGGGCCGAGCTCACGTACTTCCATCACGGCGGCGTTGGTCAGTGCGGCAATAACCAGATCACCCGATGGATGGTCAAGGTCCTCGCCCAGGCGATGAAGTGACTCCACCAAAGAGCGACGCTCCAGGTTCGATGCGAATCGTCGCAGCTCATCATGAATCGGCCCGGGAGCAACCTGAACGCTGGCCAGCAATGCCTGTTCCAAACCGGCAGCACCCGCCATGTTGTCGCGGACCAGCTCGGCCCACGAAGCAACCGCATTGGTGCGGGCCACATATCGTCGATGATCAGCGTTAAGACCTGACCCTCGGCGCAACATCACGACCGCCACACCCGCTCCGATTGCCGCCACCGGCCACCCCGTAGCGACCAGCACCACGGCCACCATCACCAGGGCCAGCGCCAACGACATGAGCATGGCGTCACGTTCGATCTGAGTGCCGAACACCCGAGTCGCCACCGCACGCCCCGACGGGAGGTAGCGTCTGCCGCGTATCCCGCCGACCAACAGCAGAACGCCCAGCCCGAACAGGGCCCCGGCCGACGCCGCCACCAGCGAACCCATCTAGTTGCTGTTCCAACGATTGGCTGACGGTTCCAACCACCGGCGATCGAAACCAACCTGTTCAAGCCGAGCCAGACTGGTGTCTTCGAACCGAAAGTTCGGCTGTGCCCGCATGGAGGCATCGGGGCCGTACACCTGGTTGGAAACGATCAGCTCGCCGTCGGACCCCGTGATCTCGCGAACGCTAGTCACCACTCGACCGCCATCTCGACGGCGGGCCACATGAACGATGGCATCCACCGCGTTGGCCACCATCAGGTTGGCGGTGGTGGTGTTGAAGCGTTCGGGCGTCATCGCCATGTACGCCTGAAGCCGAGGAAAGGTCCCGGCGGTCGAGTCGGCGTGCACGGTGGACATTGACCCGTCATTTCCCTGACTCATGGCCAACAACATGGGAACCACTTCGGCCCCTCGAATCTCGCCCACGATGACCCGATCGGGACCCATACGCAGCCCGGCCCGTACCAGGTCATGCATTGTGACTTCACCGGTGCCTTCGATGTTGGACTCGCGGGCTTCGAGTTCCACATGGTTGGGGTGCAGTTGAGCGAAGCGGGCCAAGCCGATCTCCAACGAGTCTTCGATCGTCACCAACCGTTCATCGGCCGGGATCTCGTTGATCAGACAACGCAACAACGTGGTCTTGCCGGCGCCGGTTCCGCCCGCCACCAAGATGTTGAATCGGGCTCGAACCATGGCGCTCAACAGATGGAAGAGTGCCTCGCTGATCGTGCCCAGGTCGATGAGTTCTTTCAACCGGGCGATAGCGAAGTCGTGACGGCGAATGGAAATGGACGGGCGCTGCGACACCCACGCCACCGCGTTGAGCCGGTCACCCGATGGGAGCTGCAAATCAAGCACCGGCGACGCCGGGTCCCAGTGATGCTCGTGCCGAGAGCGGCGGGCCTGGTTGCGGATCATTTCGATCAGGGCATCGTCGGTGGCGGCCACTGGGCGCTCCATCGTCGACCGACCGTCGCGCCACTTCAAATGCACGTTGTCGCAGCCGTTTACGTAGATATCGGTGACCTGCGGGTTGTCGATATGAAGCTGCAGATCGCCGAGACCGAACATGCGATTCAACACCGCGGTGCTCAGCTCCGAGGCAGCCGCGTTGTCGAGCGGGCGGACACCTTGGCCAAGACGTCGTTCGTTCTCCGCCGAGATCGCTCGCTGAATGACCGACCGGGTGTACATCCGGCGATCGTCCTCATCCCAACCGGAGCCATCCGTTCCGTTCGACGACTCGCCGTTGGTGTTGGAACGCATGCCTTCAGAGACCTGCTCACCAACGGTGCGGGCCATCCGTTGCACCAGTTCGGCGTCGAGCGTCACCGATCCGCCGTCTTCCGCTCTGTCGGCTCGTGCGCCCCCGGCTGCAGACCACTGGCCTCCGTCAACGCCTCAGACACAGCACCAGACGCGGCATCGGGGACGCCAGCACCATCGGCCCCGGCGACGCCTGCCGCTTTGCGTCGCTGGTTCAGCCATGCCGACATCGAAGAAGCAAACGTCGCAACATCGGACGTCAGCTTGCTGCGTTTCAACTTGTGCGGGTCAACTCCCGATGTAATGGCCGCCGCCGTCTTGGGCTCATCAGCCAGCGAAGCGACCACGGGGAAGCCGAATGCTTCGCTGACGTCGGACGCCGAGTACGGCTTGTCGCCAATGAGTATCCAGCCGACCTGACACGATGCACTAAGCGCCTTCATACGCTGGGCGGCCGGTTGCAACTGATCTGGAAGTGGGCGACACACCACAAGGACGGCGTCGGCTGCCCCGACAAATCGAGCGTTGGAAGCATTGACTGAAAGTCGCCCGACATCGGCGACGAAATCGCCCGGGCCGTTGGCCAACCAGTCGCCAAGGTCGCCGCCGACGGAGTCCATGGCCACTGTCGCCTGCTCCGGTGACGGCGGAGCGACTACCACCGGCAGGCCGCCCGGCAACGTTTGGGTGTGATCAGCGATCGAGTCGCTACTGAGGGCGTTGCTGGCCGCGGCCGCCAACGACAACAAACCGGGCCGCGGCGACAGCTCGTAGCGGAGGGCCAGCGAACCGCCGTCAGGGTCGGCTTCGACAAACGCCTTGGCTCGGCCGTCCTCGGTCGGCCACGCCGCTGCGGTCAACAACGCCGTCAACGTCGCCCCAGGTGCGCCTTTCACCGACCCGAAGCAGACCAACGTCATGAACCGGCGTCCTCTTCGACCTCATCAGTGTCGCCGGAGGCCGTGTTTCCGTCAGCGGAGTCGGACACCGCTATGAGACGAACTCGGTCCAACGAAGCGGCACGGGCGATCCGAGCAGCATCATCATCGGGGACCGAAAGGGCGAGTCGAACAACCGGCCCGTCAACTACGGCCTCGACCACCACTGCTCTGCCAACCAAGACGACGTCGTCAACCGCGAACAGGTCGGCGCCTTCCGCGGCGGTCGGCATCAAGATCACATCGACCACGGCCCCCGAGACAGCCGCTCGATCCGGCAGGTCGGCCAGCTCGACGCTGATGCCCACCTCGGCCTGCCCGGCAGGCAAGTCCACTGCCGGGCCGACAAGGTCGACCGTCATCAACGTTCCCGGCGCGATATCAACCAGGGCGACCTGACCAACCAACAACTCAACGTCGGTATCGGCCAAAACGTTCAAGACGTCGTCGGACGCCAACTCCACAGATTGAAGGTGATCGGCACTCACCACCTCCCCTACGGCCACCGCGTTACGGGCGGCCAAGACCAACCGGTTGGAACTGTTGAAGGTCTGCCACGCCAACGCTCCAAGAGCCGAGCCGACAATCAACAAGAGGCCGAGCGCCACCTCGGGAAAACGGGAACGGCGGCCGCCTACCTCCAGCTGTCCAAGGTCGAACTGTCGGCCGCTACCAGTCTCAGCAGGCGCAGCGCGCTGAGCTACCACGCAAGCTCCCCGAAAAGGGCAACCACAAAAACCGCCACTTGTCCGCCTTCCCCCTACTTCTATGTACCGCCGATCGTGCGATATCCTAGCGCACTGATGGACGAGCGTCCATGCCGGCACACGGCCGGGGCAGCAACCGGTCATGCCGGTGCCGGGACAGGGGGTTCCAATGAGCACACCAA
>CALJMD010000071.1 GCA_937981915.1 uncultured Acidimicrobiales bacterium | reverse complement strand
GTCCCACCTGCGAATGTTCGACCGAGAACGGTGACGTCGCCAGACCACTCTCTGCGACTGTTGAAGTCGAATCGACCTATGTCTCGTTTGCCACGATCCCCAGTCGAACGCCAGCCGCTGAAGATTCGAGCAACCGCGCCGACGTCGGCTTCGGTGAAGTTCCCATCGCCTACCGTGTGGAGTTCCAGCACCTCACGGGCGTAGTTCTCGTTGAGTCCGTTGTCGGCGTTGGCGTTGTTGTTCTGCGAGTCCAGGAAGTAGATCATGGCCGTGGACGCCGCACTGGCTTGAAGCATGTCGGCGAACTTGCCCATCGCGTGGGGGCGGATCACCGTCTCTTGATAGACGGCCACTGAGCGATTCTTGCCGCCGTGGTAGACGGTCAGGTGGTCGGCCCACATCCAGGCCATCATTTCAAACAGTTGATGGCGGCTGTATCGGGCACGGTAGATCGCGGTGTGCGTCAGGTTGCGCCTGATGTCGTCGCCGTCCAGACGATCAGGCGACACGCCGCTGCCCACTGACTTGCTCGGCAGGCGCGAGTCGACCGACGAGTCGCCGGAGGTTTTAGACAACTGGTCTTCAATCCACTGGGCCGGCCCCATGCTGGTGATTTCTTGCAACAGCGGTTGGTTGAGTCCGAAGGTGAGTCGTCGGCCGACAACGGCTGCGGTTAGCCCAGCGCCGGAGCCAACTTCGACCAGCGGTCCAGAGGGATCAAAGGTCGGCTGGGGTGGAGTGGCCGGCGTTTCCGGGCTTCCGGTGGGCCGCATGCCTTCCAGCACCGTGTCCATCGTGCCTTTGGGCGACTCGGTGCCAGGGTCGACAGCCAGGATCGTCCCGGCCGCCATCTTGTCCATGACATCGGTGCCTCCACCCATGTCACTATCCATGTTGTCATCGATGTAATCGTCCGACATCGAGTCCGTAGACATCGCATCTGATGTTGCGTCTGAGGACATCGCATCTGGGGACATCGAGTCTGACGAGTTCGGATCGGCCGTCATTGTCCCAGTCGAGGCACCGGCCGGATCGGCCGCAGCAGCGGAACCGTCAGCGGCCGGAGCCGTAGCTCCAGCCGCTTGATCGGCCTCTCCCGCGCTTTCGTTCACGTCAAGCGACACCGACATTCCTGAGGCCCGGCCGGGGTCGACCAGCGAGGTCTCGAGCACGTCAAGGCTGCCCTCCATCCCCTCGACCGACTGTCGAGGTATCGCCAGGGAGTCAGTGTCGGAACCCGTTAGACCCTGTTCCCAGGTTGCCTCGGTTTCGGTGCCCTTTAGCACTTTGCTGGCAGCGGCAAACGAGCCGACCACGGCGGCCGTCCCGCCACAGACGGCGAGCCCGGTCAACACCCGCCGGCGCTTCATCTCGTCGTCGAGCATGGTGTCATGCCAATTGACCGGCTGGGTGACCGGCCCGGTTTGCACCCAATCTCCGGTCTCGGTCCAGTAACCCGGTTCGGTTACCTGTGTCTGCGGATCCACCTGTGTCATTCCCTTACGTGCCTTTCGACTCTCCGACGAGGGCGTCCGGCGACTCCCAAGGGGAAGTTCCAGCGCAGTCGGTGTGTTATAAGGTTGATGTCCGCCAGGAGTGCCGAAAGGTGACCGTTGTGGTTCCATTTACCCGTTTCTTTACTATTCGCTCTCCATATACAGGGATTGCCATGGTCGTCGCCTTGAGCGCCGGGGCGGCGGGCTGTGGGGCGGCGAACAACACGATCGCCTCGCCGGCGGTCACCGAAACCTCAGCGACCGAAACTTCAGCGACTGAAACTTCAACGACTGAAAGTTCAAGGACTGTGGACAGCGCTGATGAAGCCGTTGACAGCGCCGAGGCAGACACCGTGCCCGAAACCCACGAGGATGAGCAGCAGGAAAGCACCAACCAGGATGTCGACGGACAACAAGATGAGCTGTTTCCCGATGTCGTCGGCGTTGACGCTGAGCAGGAATCCGACGGAACGTGGGAGTTCAGCGTCACTCTCAGCTCGCCGTACGATTCACCGGAGCGCTATGCCGATGCGTGGCGGGTGGTCGGGCCGGATGGAACCGTGTACGGAGAACGCATCTTGGGTCACGATCATGCCAATGAGCAGCCGTTCACCCGCAGCCAATCGGGGATCGCAATACCCGATGGCGTCTCCCAGGTTCTGGTCGAGGGCCGCGACCAGGTGAGCGGATGGGGCGGAGCGACGCTCACCTATGTCCTCCCTTGATCCGGTCCTCCCTTGAGTCCTGACCGCCTGTGGGATGAGCTCGGACTGTCGCCGGTGGCCGAGCTTCACGGCGGGCATCAGTCGAAAGTCTTTCTGGCTTCCAACGATGGCGACTCAATGGTCGTCAAGTTGGTGGCGGCATCGGGCGACCACAAGTCTTTTCGTCAGCGGGTGTCCCTCACCCGGCGACTGGCCGACGAGAATCCAGCCGTGGTCGGTCCACTGGAAACCGATGACGGGTTCACTTCGACTGTTGAGGGTTGGCACGTCGTGCGCTACCCCTACGTCGACGGCACTCGGCCCGACCCCGGTAATCGGGACCATGTTGGGCGGATGGCAACCACGATGGCTGGGCTGCATGCCTCCATGGCCGACGTTGCAGGCCAGCCGCTACCCCCGGTTCCAGCCTTGGAGGATGTGCAAGACCGTCGGTTAACGAACGGCCAGCTCATCCACGGCGACTATGCACCCGCCAACCTGGTCGCCACCAAGGACGGGCTCCGCGTCATTGACTTCGACGACTGCGGGCACGGCTCGATTTCGTTCGACGTTGGCAACACGCTGTACATGATGCTGTTTGACGCATGGTGCGCGCAGCAACCAGATCTGTACCGGCAGTTTCGATTGTGGTTCGTTGGCGCCTATCGGTCGGCGACGACGTCGTCTCTAGATGACGACCTGCTTGACCGTGCCATCGCCGAGCGGACCCAAGCGCTACGACGATGGCTCGCGGTTCCCGGTGAAGCACCGGTCGGCATTCGCAACGCCTCACCGGCGTGGCGTCGCAAGCTCCACTCGTTCACTACTGAAGCGGCATCGATCGGCTATAACGTTTGACGCCACACGCTCCACGCGTCCAGGCTGGCGTCGGCCATTAGACGGTGTTCGCGGGCCAACGTTCTAGCGTCGCTCCCCTTCTCCGCCCGGCCGCCGATGGCGATGGCGGCAAAACGGTTGCCTTTGAAGTACGTGGCGAAATTGGACGGCCGGAAGAAGCCGGACAAATCGTCGGGAACATCGACGTCGCTCTGCCACGGTTCGGGGCTAACGGCGGGCAGGTCGAGAGCGGCGAGCGCCTCGAAGATGTCGTCGTCGTTGGTTCGGTCGGCGAAATCTCGGCCCTGGTAGCGATACACCTCATTGCCATCGGGATCGAGCAACACCATGCCGGGCAGCGCAATGCCGCCACGCTCATCGGGGTCGAACAGGTCAAGCGGCTGGAGCAGTTGCTCACCGCCGGGGTCAGACACCAGTTGGGTGTGCGTCAACCCCCAACGGGCCGACATCCCCGCCTGCCGAACGCTGTCGTCAACGCTTATGGCCGCGAACTCAGCACCGGCCGAGTGGATGTCGTCGTACTTCGTTGCCAGCCGCACGAGCTGGGCGCAGCAGTACGGTCACCAGTCACCACGGTAGGTCATGAGCAGTAGCGCACCGGACGTGCGGCGTAGGTCGAGAGGACTGGCCATCAAGAAGATCTCCTGGGGTGGGGCGGCCCGACCCTGCGGGCGCCGAGCCTGAGGATAGACCTATCGGCCGATAAACGTGAAGCTGACCGTACGCTCGGTGCTGGCCTCGGTGGCCGAAATTTCCCACACGGTGCCAGCTTGTTCCGGTAGGCACTGCCAGCGAATAGTGAGGTTGCCGTCGGCGTCGGCAGTGCCGGGCCGCAGGCCGGTGGCTTGGGCCGAGTCAAAGTCGATCTGAGCTGACGGAAGCGCGCCGGTCAACGTGGCGAAATCTCGGGGTTCACCGTCGCAGTTGAACGGATTCTCCGAGACAGTCACATTGAGCGGCCCGAGTTCTTCAACGTTGATGGCGCCGGCCTGTTCCGGGGAGACTGCGGCGGCCTCTTCTGCGGTGGCAACACCGAGGAAACTGAACGTGGCGTTCTTGCCTGAGATTGCACCGGTGACCGTGATGAACCAGTTGGTGCCGACCTGACCGGCGTCGCACACCCAACGGAAGCTGAGGTTGCCCAGCTCGTCGGCCACACCCGGTCTGATGTTTGACGACTGTGGAGAGGTGAATTGAATTTCTTCGTTCGGGTCGGCTCCCGTCAGCGTTCCGAGATTCTGCACCGTGCCGTCACAGACAAAACCGTTGCTCAACAGCTCGACCTGGAGTCCAGGGGGAGGTGCCGCAGTCGTTGTCGTGGTTGGGATCGTGGTTGTGGTGGTAGTGAGTGCCGGGTCAACGGTGGTTGTCGTGCCCGCCTCAAGTTCCCCACCAGAGTTGTTCAACACGGTGTAGCCGGCGTATCCGGCACCGATGATGGCAACCGCTACCGCTGCAATCAGGAACCAGATCAGCGAGCGTCCGTCTCCGTCGCCGCCGCGTCCACCGAAACCGCCTCGCCCGCCGAGACCACCTTGGCCGTAGCCACCCCGGTCATAGTCACCCTGGTCATAGTCGCCGCCTTGTTCGTCTCGAACCCACTGCGAGGTCTGATCGGGCAGTAGTCCACCACCGGTCTGCTGCGGGCGTCGAACCTGCCCGTCGGGCCATGCCTGGTGGGGCGGTGCCTGCCGGGGTTGGGGTGGCGGTTGGGCTTGATGCGGGTCGTCGTTAAAGAAAATCGACTCCTGGGGTCGCTGATCGGGGCCATCAAACTCCCCTTCTCCCCAAAAACCTTCTCCTTGAGTCACGTCTACAGAATACGCCATCGACGGGTTCAACCCGACTCACCAACAAAGTTGGCCATCTCAGCGCAGGCCCGCGGGCAGTTACGAACTGAGTCTCAGCGTGCGTAGAAGCCCATGAAACTGGGAGTCGTCAGACTCCTCGGGGGCCAACATGCCTTCAAGTTCGGCCAGAATGAAACCGTTGACGGCGGCCAACACAGTGGTTCCGTCCACCTGAGACTCCGGTCCGACCAGTTTTTCAAAGGCGTTGGCCAAGAGGTCGCGCTGGTGGCGAGCCAACCCAGCCTTAGAAGTCCCTTCGCCGCCGGAGCGGACGAAGCGGAACCGTCCGGGGTAGCTCAAGCAGTACTGGCGATACACATCAGGCAACGTGCCACCTCCACCGGCAACCACACCGGTGTGAGTATCCATGACGAGCTCTGCCAGTGATTCGAGGCATCGGCCGAACATGGCGTCGACGAGGTTGTCGTGTGATCGGAAGAATGAATAAATCGGCTGGATGGTTGTTCCGGCCCTGGACGCGATTCGCCGATTGGTCAGCGCTGATACGCCCTCTTCGGCGTATAGAGCTTCGGCTGCATCAAGGAGCTGGGCCGTCACCTCGGAGCTGTGCTCCTGACGCGACTTGCCAGCCGACGGATGTCGTGACTTGGACATAAGCGATGTAATTCAGTTTGCTGGTGGGTTTGTAGGGCCTGTCAGCTGGTTTGGGCGGCACATAGGGAAATTCAACTCAGGCTCTTAATGGTAATGTTACATATTGCCCAGGCTTAAAAGCCAAGTTGATTTGCCTATCGTTGTCGAAACAGCCATTTGGCCCCTTTTTGCATTCATGGTGATCGGTAGAGCGAGTTGACAGGTCCAAAGGCAACGGCGAACGGCCGACACGACAGCGAGCGGGCCACCACAGCGGGCGCCAACTCGTCGGTCTTCTACGGCTGGATTGTCGTGGCCGTTACCGCATTGGTGGTCATGATCACGGCGGGCTCCCGCTCGGCGCCGGGCGCCCTGCTGGTCGACATGGAACGCAACACCGACTGGTCCACCGCCGACCTTTCACTGGCCGCCGCGCTCGGCCTTGTGGCCTACGGGATGGGTGGGCCGATAGCGGGAACCCTGGCCGCCCGGCTGGGCATGAAGCGCGTGACGATCATTTCGGTCACGCTGACCACCATCTCGCTGTTCATGTCGAGCCGGGTTGAAAGCCTCTGGACGTTAAGCATTTGGTTCGGGTTGGTGGCTGGTCTGGCTGCCGGACTGGTGGCTTCGTTCCTGGGAGCTGCAGTGGCCAACACCTGGTTCGTCCAGCACCGTGGCCTGGTCACCGGGATCTTCGGGGGAGCCGTCAGCGCCGGGTTGTTGATCTTCGTTCCGTTCTACACCTGGACGGCGTCTCAAATTGGCTGGCGTGGGGCACTGGTGTGGGGCTCGGTCATCACCGCTGTCTTGCTACCAGTCGTACTTGTCTTGTTCAAGAATGCACCGGCCGATGTTGGCGTGGCACCCCTCGGCGGGAGGCCAGAAGCACCTGTCCCACCCGACACCGACATCATTCGACGGGCGGTGCGGCGGCCGGAGTTCTGGCTGCTGGCCGCCACATTTATGGTGTGCGGTGGGACCAGCAACGGCCTGGTCGGTCAGCACTTCATCGCCCATGCATCCGATCACGGCTTCGACGAGGTGACCGCCGCCAACTGGTTGGCGGTCATGGGCGTGTTCAACTTCATCGGCACGATTGCCTCGGGCTGGTTGACCGACCGGTTCGACCCCCGCCGTCTTCTCCTCGTGTATTACAGCTTTCGGGGCCTGTCCCTAATGGTGTTGCCGTTCATTCACGACAACATTTCGATGGCCGGCTTCGCCATACTGTTCGGCCTCGACTACATCGCCACTGTTCCGCCGACAATCATGCTGGGAGCCAAGCTGTTCGGCCGCCACAACGCAGGCATCATCTACGCCTGGGTGTTCGGCGCCCATCAACTGGGCGCCGCGGTGGCAGCTTGGGCGGCGGGC
>CALJMD010000070.1 GCA_937981915.1 uncultured Acidimicrobiales bacterium | reverse complement strand
GAACACCATCGGGAAGCAGTTCAGGCTGAGGATGTCGCCTGGCTCCATCCGTCGATTGGTGACCGGATTGTGGGCGCCATCAGTGTTAATGCCGGATTGGAACCACGTCCAGGTGTCCATCAGTTCGACAAACGGAAAGCTTTCGGCGATGCGCCGGACCATGGCCCCGGTTGAGGCCAACGCCACCTCATGCTCCGGTATGTCCGGGGCGATCGCTTGTGCACAGGCCTCTCCACCAAGGTCGGCGACGCCGGCAAGCGTCTTGATGTGAGCGATCTCCTCGTCTGACTTGATGGTGCGCATCCACATGGTGGGCTGCCCGACGTCGACAAACTCAACACCGGGAAGCGCATCAGCCAGTCGCTGGCGAAGATCGAGCGTGACATGGTCGAATTCGATCCCGAGGCGTTTGACGCCAGGGGCGAGCTGTTGAACGGCGAACAGGAAGTTGTCACGGCGCCAGTCGGTGTACACCACGTTTTCGCCGTGCGTCATTCTCCACGGCTGCCCGCCATCGATACCGGCACTGATGGTGGTAGTGCGTTCGGGTGTGACAACGCACCCGTAATTGCGGCCGAATGAACAGTGCAGAAAGCCGGTGTAGTAGCAGATGTTGTGATAGCTGGTCAGCAGGCAGGCGTCGACGTTCATGTCGGCCATGAGGCCTCGTAAGCCGTCTTGGCGACGGTCCATCTCGCCGTGGCTGAATGGGCTGTAGGCCCGCTCCCCGTTGTGCCATGTCAAGAGTCGGTCACGCCCGTCAACATCTTGAACTTGGAGGATTCCCTGTTCGCTACCCATTTGGTACGACCACCCTTCTCTTGGTGAAGCTGACAGAGTATGCCAGCGTTGCTGGCGCGGGGCAAGCATCCAGCTCAGGCGCAAACACAGCGAATGAACACACAGAATGAACAGCTGGTGAACCACCGGGTCTGCAGGAGTCGCCGCCAATAGCCTGCGCATGAGGGGTTTCGTTGCCCGTGGACGTACGCGAAGGATTCAGCGGCTATGACAGTCAGGGTTGGCATCAACGGGTTTGGGCGGATCGGAAGGCTGGCTGCTCGGGCGATGGTTGAAACGCCGGATTTGGTCCTAGCCCACGTCAACGAGACGGCTGCCGACAGCTTCACCTCGGCCCACCTACTTGAGTTCGACTCCGTACACGGCCGCCTCGACGCCGAGATCAGTGCAGACGAGTCGTCGCTCTACGTTCAGGAACTAGCGGGGGTCGAGCCAATCACCTACACCCGCCGTGACACGCCTAGCCAGATCCCGTGGAATGCTTCGGACGTCGACGTCGTGCTTGAGTGCTCGGGCCGGTTCCGCACTGTTAAGCAGCTAGAACCACACCTGACCCAGGGTGCCCGTAAGGTCGTTGTCTCCGCCCCGGTAAACGACGCTGCGGTTCTGAACATTGTCTTGGGCTGCAATGAGCATCGTTATGACGCCGAGCATTATGACATCGTGACCGCGGCATCGTGTACCACCAACTGCTTGGCCCCCGTCGTCAAAGTCCTTCATGAGTCGATTGGAATTGAACGCGGAGTGGTCACGACGATTCACGACGTGACTAACACCCAGGTGATTGTCGACACTGCTCACAACGATCTTCGGCGGGCTCGATCCGCGCTCAACTCGCTGATTCCCACGTCAACTGGCTCGGCCAACGCGATCGGCATGATCTTTCCCGAGTTGCGAGGCAAGCTCGACGGCTTGGCCGTGCGGGTGCCGCTGCTGAATGCGTCGCTGGTGGATGCGGTGTTCACCGTAAGCAGGGACGTCAATCGTGACGAGGTTAATCGGCTGTTTGCCGAAGCTGCGGCAGAGTCTTTGACCGGGCTGCTTGGCTACGAGGAGCGCCCATTGGTCTCGGCCGACTTTGTCAACGACACGAGATCAGCAATTGTGGACGCCAGCTCCACCATGGTCGTGGACGGTCGAATGGTGAAGGTTCTGGCTTGGTACGACAACGAGTATGGATACGCCCACCGAATGGTTGAGCTGGCGGCCATGGTCGGAAGTGCTGATCCCGCATCGCCGTGAACCTGAAAACCTACATCATCGTCACCGGGGCCTATTGGGCATACACACTGACCGACGGGGCGCTGCGAATGCTGGTGCTTCTCCACTTTCACGACCTTGGGTTCTCCCCGCTGACGTTGGCCGCGTTGTTTCTTCCCTACGAACTTGTCGGTGTTGTTACCAACCTGGTCGGAGGGTGGCTCGGCGCTCGACATGGGCTGAATCGGACGCTTGTTACCGGTCTCGGGTTGCAGTCGGTCTCGCTCTTCGGCTTGTCGGTTCGCGACGACTCCTGGACGCTGACGTCGTCTGTCGTTTTCGTCATGGCCCTTCAGGCCCTGTCAGGAGTGGCCAAGGATCTGACCAAAATGAGTTCGAAGAGCGCAGTCAAGTTGGTTGTCGGCGACGGCTCGTTGTTTCGCCTCGTTGCGTTGCTGACGGGCTCCAAGAACGCTCTCAAGGGTGTCGGCTTCTTCGTGGGAGCGGGACTCTTAGGTTGGTTGGGCTACCGCGGCGCCCTGTATGTTCTCGGAGCGGTTGTTCTTCTCGCTCTTTGTGTGGTGCTGTTCCTTTTGGACGACGACCTTGGCTCGACATCCACGAGAACCTCGCTGAGAGCAATCTTCTCGAAGGCAGAGTCGATCAACCGTCTTTCGGCGGCAAGGGTCTTCCTGTTCGGCGCCCGAGACATCTGGTTCGTGGTGGCCTTGCCGGTCTTCTTCGATGAACAGTTGGGTTGGTCGTTTGGCCAGATCGGCGGCTTTCTAGCCGTTTGGGTGATCGGCTACGGCGTCGTCCAGTCGTTGGTGCCGCGTGTACGAGGTAGCCGGAACGCCGCCGTCCACTCCGGTCAACCGATTTCCGATGCCAAGTTCTGGGCGTTGGTGCTGGCGTTGCTCACCGTCGGCCTTGCCGTGCTCGTCGGAACCGAAGCAGTCCGACCCGTCGTTGTGATAGCCGGCCTTCTCGCCTTTGGGGTCGTGTTCGCTTTCAACTCGTCGCTTCACTCGTATTTGATCTTGGCCTACAGCCGTCGGTCGGACGTGGCGCTCGACGTCGGTTTCTATTACTCGGCAAATGCGGTGGGGCGTTTGGTCGGAACTGGACTGTCTGGCCTGCTCTTTGTGGCGGGTGGCTTGACGCTTGCACTAGTCGGCTCGGCAGCGTTCACCGTGTGCTCATGGATGTTGACTCTGCGACTTCCCCCCATTGCTCCGGCGGACTCAGCGGACGTGGCGCCGAGCTGAGCGTTGGTACTCTCAGTCGGTAACAGCGGAGCGCCCGCCACCAGTCGTTACCATCTATTTCGACTATGACAGTGGACGGTCTATCCTCAGCCAGCGATGTTGCCGAATCCGGCGACCTGATCGCTGTCGTTACTTCACCGGGAAAGTCGACGACAGCTACGCTCAGCTACAGCGAATTTCACGGATTGTCGATTTCGACCATCGTCGGCGGAGTCGAGGTGGCCCGCATCGTCGATGTTGGACTGCAGGCTGACGCTCACCTGTACAGGATTGACCCCCACTACCCGGTCGTCCAGCTCGGCTGTGTCGAGATAGAGGACTCGTTCGACCTACCAACCGGGAAAGCTCGCCGAGCACATCTGAGGGCCAGTCGTGCCTCGTACGTCATCGGCCACGACACGGCAGCACGTCTTGTGCTCGAACTGTTGGTGGCTGACGATGGCGTGGCACACCGTCTCCGTCTCGAATCGACCGATCCCGCACATGATGGTCCGGTCATCGAGATCCTCGAAGAGGTGGGCCAAGTCTGCTTGCCTGCAGGTTCACGGTGTTGGCTGCAAGATCATGACCGTGTTGGTCAGGTCACCCCGGGCTACGAGGGTTGGCACTGCGACGGGACTACGGTCGACGAGCTACCTCCCTCAGATGCCGGCTGGACTATGCCGGCGCTGTTCGAAGTAGATGGCCAGTGGCTTCTACTAACCGAAACCGACGTTGACGCCATCAGTGGAGGAAGCCACTTCAATCTCGGCAGCCTGGAGCGTTCGTTTGCTATACGACGCCCCCATCCCGACGAAGGCAACCCGGAGCACACCACCACCGTGAAAGGGTCGCTACCGATCGTCATGCCATGGCGGGTGCACATCGTCGGGGCGCTAGTTGACGTCGTCGAATCGAACCTGGTTCGACACTTGCCAGTTCCAGCAGACCCGGCAAAGGACTTTACGTGGGTCCGGCCGGGGCGGGTGGCATGGACATGGTGGGCCGATCACGACAGTCCTCGCAATCCTGATGCGCTGCGCTCGGCAGTTGACGCGGCATCCGCGTTCGGTTGGGAGTTCGTACTGGTTGACGCCAACTGGAATCATCTGCCGGCCGGTTCGGTTGAGGCGTTGGTGGACTACGGCGAGGCCCGCAACGTGGGAATCATGTTGTGGTACAACTCGGGCGGCCCGAACAACTACATGAACGAAGAACCTCGGGATCTCATGACCGATCCGGAGGTGCGACAAGCTGAGCTAAGGCGGATCGCCGACCTTGGGATCAAGGGCATCAAGGTCGACTTTTTCCACACCGACAAGCCCGATGGGATCGCCCAGTTTCAGGGCATCCTCCGCGATGCCGCAAACGTCGAGCTAATGGTGAACTTCCATGGCTGCACGGCCCCGCGAGGTTGGTCGAGAACATTCCCAAATCTGATGACAACCGAGGCCGTCCGCGGAGCGGAGTGGTACCGCCTCTCTGACGACTACGGGCCGCGAGCTCCGGTGAACAACACTATTTTGCCTTTCACTCGAAACGTGGTCGGCTCAATGGACTACACCCCCGTGGTGTTATCCGACTTGGGTAGGGCTCGGATAACGACCAACGCTCATGAACTGGCCCTGGCCGTGGTTTTTGAGAGTGGCCTATTGCACTTCTGCGATTCACCCGATGGTTACCTCGGTCAAACCGAGCCAGTGCGGCGGTTCCTGCAGGTCGTACCGGCAGTCTGGGACGAAACACGTTTGCTATCGGGCCGTCCAGGCGACCACGCCGTTGTCGCCAGGCGACATGGTTCGTCGTGGTTCATTGCTGGGATAAACGGTCGGGCTACCCCATCGACTCCTGAACTGGATGCGTGGCGCCTCGACGCGCTCAGCGCTGACCGGGTCTTTGAGGTGCTGTTTGACTGCAGCGACGGGCAACGCCAACTTACTCACGGTCGAATGTCGGCCAGTCAGCTACTTGAATCGCCGCCGGAAATGGCACCGCACGGCGGCTGGGTGGCCTGGTCGACAGAGTAGGTCGCCCGCTGAGTCGTTGACGCTTCTCAGCCTCACGGGTTTGGATTGGACAACGCCACCGATGGAATGGGGGCATGTCTGAGTCTGTCTCGATCGATCAACCGGGTCCTTCAGCTGCCATCATGCCGGTGATCGCCAGTCCGATACCGGAGCCTGAACTGCCGCTGTTGCACGATCGGGTGTACTCGGTTCGCGCCTACCGGCGTAGCACGACCGAGATGATGATTCGAGGCCAGGTAGAGGATAGGAAACCTCCAGGTCTGTATGTCGACAGCGACCCCGATCCGCTGACAGTCCATCACATGGTGATCGACATCGTGGTTGTCGTTCCTTCGATGGAGATCACGGCAGCCGAGGTCGTCATGGAAGTCCACCCCCACAGCAGTTGCCCCACAATCACCGACCACTACGAGAGCCTTGTCGGCCTGTCGATCGCCCGTGGCTTCACTCACAAAGTGAGAGAGCTGTTCGGCGGCCCACGGGGCTGTACACATACCACGGCACTCCTTCAGGCAATGGCGCCCGTCGCCATTCAAACGGTCTGGTCGATGATGGCTGCCGCTCGAGAGGAAGGATCGACGCCGGTGCCACCGCCACTTCCTTCCAACCCAACCGACGAACAAGTGAGAGAACGTTTCGCCTTTAACCTCAATACCTGCCATGTCTGGGACGAAAACGGTGAGGTGGTCGATTCGCTCAAGAGAGGTGAAGAGATGGAGCCTCCGCTTTGGATCACCAGGCGACTGGCCGAATTAGGTATCAGCTTTGAGGAATGGCAATCTCGCCTGTCCGGATCCGCGGGCCAGGACTAGGTTGAGTCACATCGCCGAAACTGCGGACTACACGGGACTGATCAGATGAGTCAGACGAACCACTCAGCGCAACTGGCCGAGCTATCCAAGCGACTCCACGGCAGCGTCGATGAACTGGCAGCTAACGTCGTAGCTCTCGCCGAGATCAACTCCGGCTCGTTCAATGCCTCGGGAGTCAATCAATGCGGCGAGCGGTTGGCGGAACTTTCGCAGTCACTGCAGCCCGATCTCGTCGAGACGCTGGACGTCGGTCCGACTATCACGCTTGATGAGGTCGGCCAACGGCGAGAGACCAACATGGGTCAGGCCGTGCGAGTGGCCAAACGCGTTGACGCTCCCTTTCGGGTCTGCGTCTTCGGACATCTCGATACCGTCTTCGCTCCCGATCATCCGTTTCAGAGCGTTACCCGAAAGGGTGACGTGCTGTACGGGCCTGGCGTGGCTGACTGCAAAGGCGGGTTGGTCATTGGTCTCGAAGCGTTGCGGCACCTTGACACCACCGACTGGGGTCACCAAGTGGGATGGGAGTTCATCGCCGTTCCTGATGAAGAGGTCGGGTCGCATGGCTCCAAGACACTCTTGGCATCAATCGCCTCGACGACCCAACTCGGCCTGGGAGTCGAGCCTGCCCTTCCGACCGGGAATATCGCCGCGGCTCGCAAAGGCTCGTTGACCGTGCATGCAGTCTGTCGAGGTGTGCCAGCTCACGTTGGCAGGGCGCATGAAGACGGACGATCGGCAATTCGGGCTGCGGCCCGATTGTTGGATCAAATGGAAGAGGCCAATGCAAGAGCGGGAACAACCGTTAACTGCGGGGCGATTCGCGGCGGAGGTCCGCTCAACGTTGTCCCAGACCTCGCGGTGGCTAGCTTCAACATCAGGGTGCAAACCGATGCCGACCACCGGTGGATCCGCGAGCAGGTCGCGGCGTTAGCGGCTTCCGTGGCTGATGAGCTGGACGTCTCCATCGATCTCGACTGGATCGCCGCCCGACCCCCGAAGGAACGCACGGCCGCAATGGAAACGTTGCTTCAAGATGCGGTGTCAGCGGGCCAAATCGTGGAAGATCCAGTCATTGGGCAAGATACCGGTGGGAGTTGCGACGGCAATGACCTTGCTGCGTCCGGTCTTTGGAATCTCGACAGCCTCGGCATTCGCGGCGGCGGGATTCACAGCAAGGCCGAGTTCGCCGACGTTGCTTCCATCCCGACTAGATCAGCAATAATGGCCCATCTGATTCATCAGGCGTTCGAACGCCATCGCCTGAACGCTTGATACCTCAACTCAACGGTGAGTTACCGACATGACAACAGCACGCCCGATTGTTCTGCGCCCTGTGACGGCGGAAGATGCCACCGACGTCTGGAAAGTGCTGGCTGACGCCACCGACACCGACGGCATGGGATCACTTCCCACCAACCTGGCCGCCACCGAGCAGCTATGCCAAGACAGCTCTCACGTCTTGGCCCAGCTGGCTGCAGGCTCCTATCGGGCGGAACGAGGCTCAGTCGACCGGCTGATCCTGGTTGCCGAGCATCCGACCGACGGCATTGTCGGGCTGACCGGATGCAGCTTCAAGAACGACGTTCCCAACCTTGGCGTTCGCGTGCAAACCAGCCTTGACGGCCTGGGCTTAGCCATGCACAGCGCGTCACAACCGTGGACGCGCACCGAACTCGATTCCAGCTATCTGCGTCCCGATGCCCGCGGAGCCGGGCATGGTGCTGTCCTGTCTCGAGGCCGACTGATGCTGTTACACCTCTTGGCGTCGCAGATTCCATCCAGTGTCGTTTCCCATCTGCGGGGCACGTTCGACGAGCATGGTCATGCACCGTTCTGGGCGCTGTTCGGTCGAGCCTTCGCGCCCGAGTGGGAGACATCGCCAATGGCCGAACAAGCATTGGGCCTTGATCCAAGCCAGCTACGTCAGCTGGCCGACAAGTCGCTGCCACTTTCTCCAGACGTGCTGCACTGCCTCGGTCGGGTCAACAGCGCCTCCCTCCCCGCCTTTCGTGCCCTTGTCAGCGAAGGTCTGGAACCAACCGAGCTATTCGATCCGGTTGACGGAGGGCCAACGGTTCGAGCGGAGTTGAGCGAAACAGTCACTCACCGCCTCCGAATCCATGGACGGGCGCAAATTCTGGCCGAGATGGACGGGCCGGACTCACTGATTAGCACGGTGTCCATCGGTTCGTTTCGACTGACAAGAGGAGCGGCAGCCACCGGCGTTGACGGTCGCGTGGCAATCGCAGAGGGAACCGCATACCGTCTCGGCGTTGACGCCTCCCGACTGATCGCCGCCGCCCCGCTACGGCGCGTCACCGACCCGTCCCAGGACGTCCAACCCTCAGCGGGAGTACCGCAGTGAGTAGCGACGGTGACTGGCAAGAGGTCAACTTCGATGGCCTCGTCGGCCCCACGCACAACTACGCCGGTCTGTCGGTTGGCAACAAGGCCTCGCTGAGCAACGCCAACGCCGAGTCCAACCCCAAGGCAGCGGCCCTCCAGGGTCTAGCGAAGATGCGACTGCTGTTGAGTCTCGGTGTTCCGCAGGGGATCTTGCCACCTCACCAGCGCCCCGACCCTGGGGTACTTCGTCAATTGGGTTTGGCTGCCTCAAGCGGCATCGATCAGGTGCCACCTGAGCTGCAACCAATCGTGATGTCGGCCTCGGCTATGTGGACGGCAAACGCAGCAACCGTTTCGCCTTCGGTCGATACCGCCGACGGCAAGCTGCACATTACGCCGGCGAACCTTTTGACCATCGCCCACCGATGTGTCGAACCTCCGCAGACCACGTCGATCCTGCGTGCCATCTTCGACGACGAAAACTACTTCACTGTTCACGACGCATTGCCCGGCCACCATCGGTTCTCAGACGAAGGCGCAGCCAATCACAATCGCTTGACCGACGATCACGGTCAACCGGCTGTGCATCTATTCGTCTACGGCAGAGACGATGCTGACGACGTGGGCGGACGGTACCCGCGACGCCAGACCAAACTTGCTGGGCAGACGATCGCC
>CALJMD010000069.1 GCA_937981915.1 uncultured Acidimicrobiales bacterium | reverse complement strand
AGGTCACGTGGTGGATAGCGCAGAACGACAAAGGCCCGGACTCCGTAGAGGTTCCGGGCCTTTGGTTTCAGTGGCGGGGGTAGGATTTGAACCTACGACCTTCGGGTTATGAGCCCGATGAGCTACCTGGCTGCTCCACCCCGCGGGGTGAACCACAAGTGTACTGCGTGGACTCCGAAGTAGCACCCGAGTTTCGCAAGCTTCCGCCACCGCAGCCAAAACGCGGAACAACCGCAGCACCTCAGTTTGCTGCGGTCGTTCCTGGCGTCACCCCAATGTGTCGGTCAACGCCTTGAGGGAGCGATCAGTCCGGAGGGAAGGGACGTCGTCCCGATCATATGGCGGTGGTAAGACCCATTCGGACTGATCGCGTTCTCGATGTCAGCTCCACGACTGGAGCCATCGGTACATCAACTAAAAAGGGCCGAGAGTGCAGCCACCGCAAATGGCTAGGTCTTTGCGGCGGCTGCACCTCGGCGTATTCCCGTGGCTGCGGCCACGGGTTGCTCAGAACTGTCGGTCGCGGCGGGCTTATCACCGACACCCCTGAGCAAGATCGTTACAGGAAGTCGACCGTGAGGAAGTCTACGGTGGCCATTGCGACGCCGGGAGCGGCGCTCAGAACGGCAACGCTTGCGGCAAACATCATGGTGACAAGACGGCGTGACATGTGGTATTCTCCTTGGTGCTGACTGAGGGAATTGGTTGGCTGTATGCTTCAGCCACTCGCATCGACTTACATGTGTAATCATGTCTCAGCCGCGTCACGCCGTTATCTTCTATTCGGTGATCCTTGGGGTCAAACCTTGGTGACAAGATGCCCGAAAGGGCTGTGAGCAGGGGAAACTCCGCCACTTGGACGCCGAAAGTTTCTCTTGGTTTTTAGGAAATCCGCCTCGTCCTAGGTGATTTTCCTTGTGAACGCAGCTCTTTGAGGTCTCTTTTGACCGTCCGGTCGCTGACATTCAGCAACCGAGCCAGGTCAGAAACCCGAACCAGCGCACCCAGAGCCACCGCCTCATCGGAGATGCGGGCAATCCGCTGCTGACGCCGTGCTGCCGGGTTCTCCATCAACCAGTCAGCAGGATCGGAGACCGTCAAGGTCACCATCACGTACTCCGACTCGAGCAACGCCCGCCCCAGAGGGGCCTCGACCGAGGGTAGGCGGGTCTTATAGGAGCGGGCCTTGACTCGTTCGAATGATTCGGCGATAGCGGCAAACTCGGGAATTCGCCATGCTTGGGACAATTGCTCGTCCGTCAGTCCCGTCAGGTTGGCTTCAAGCAGTTCATAGGCGATCTCGAACTGTGCGGCAGCGGCGTCGTGTTCACCGGTCATGGTGAGTACCTGGCCGCACTGCCACGCCGTCACAAAGGCGAACTCGGATTGCCGCTGCACCATCGGCACAGCCTCTCGAACGAGCTGCAGTGCCGTTGGCAGATCTCCGCTGTGTGCGGCGACGACGGCTCGCTGCGCCAAAACGGCAGGGCGCACCGAAGCAATGAGTTCTTTTTCACTCAGTTCCAGCGCCAAGTCGAGTTCCGCCGTCGCCATGTCGAAGTCCTCGGACTCGATGGCAAATTCAGCGGCGATACGTCGCGTCTCGATTTCGGCAAAGGCCTCGCCCTTGGTCGCTGCTATCTCGATCAGATGGCGAAGGCGACGCTTGGCCAGCCGTCTACGACCGGCCCGCCAATCGATCCTGGAGAGTTTGCACAAGCCGAGAATCTCACGTCGCTGGTCCCCCACCGACTTGAAATAGCCGGCAGCCAGTCGAGCCAGCTTTGCCGCATCCTCATCGTCGCCGAGCAACCGATGTTTCAACTCGGCCAGGTTGAGGCGAACAAACGCCTCAACCTGATGGTCGCCGAGAGAGGCCGCCACCTCACCGGCCTCGCCAAACAAGGACAGGGCACGACCGGCCTGGCCGGCAACAGTATGAAACGAAGCCAGGTTCATCAAGTTCCGTGCTTCGCCCCGTCGGTATCCGATCGAGCGGCTCAGCTCCAGGGTTCGCTCAAGGTACCGGACCGCCCGGTCCTGATCGCCCGACCGGTAGGCGGCGTTGAACTGACTGCTCAGCACCTCAATCTGGCTCCGGACGTCATTTAGCTCCCCGGCCGACACCATTGCCTCGTCGAGCATTCGTTCTGCCTCGTCAAAGCGCGAGAGATCAACCAGGGCCCGGCCCAGAAAGCTCTTGGCCGCGATAACCGAGGCCAACGCATGATCCTGCTCAGCCGAGGCCAGAGCCTGGCGGAACGACTCACACGCCCCGTCGACGTCTCTCGTGCGGTACTGCGACTCCCCCAGCACCAAGAGCAGCTCCCCTGGGGGAAGATCGTTGTCCAACGCCCAGGTCAGCCCGGCGCGAGCGGTCCGAAGAGCTTCGGCCGCTTTGTCAGTGTGAAGCAACAGCCACGCTTGACGCTCGCGAACGGTCAGCCGGAACTCAATCGGCATGTCGAGTTCCTGCAACCGCTTCAACAAGCTCGTCTGCTCGGCACGATTGCCAATCACGTCAAGGGCGCGCTCGTACTCAAGCAGATCGGCGATTCGATCTGTGAGCGGGCACTCGGCGTTGTCGGCCGCCGCATCGCTGTAGCTGTAGTGGCTAGCGGCTACAGCAAAGGCGTTGATTTCGGCCGCCTGCTCGGCTGCGACTTTGTACCAACGGTGCGCCTCGCTCCACAGACCGCCGAGACGAGCGTGGTAGGCGAGGCGGTCGGGTCGTACAACTTCCGCAGCCTCAAAAGCGCCGTAGGCCTGCCGGTGGCTATCAGCAATCTGTTCCTCATCGAGAAGACTTAGAACAACACGCCTGGTTTGATCGTGAACAAACTGATACTCACCGCCGTCAGACTCGACGACGAAATGCCTATCGACGATCAGATCGAGAGCGATGAGTGCCTCCGCTCGGCTGAGTCCCGTGATCTCCCTGACCACGCCACCCGACGTCCGCTCAGTCAATACCGCCAGGGCGGCCAGCACCCGCAAAGCGTCGCCGTCCAGCGCTTTCAACCGGTCAGCAATAGCCCTCTTCAAGGCCAGCGGATAGTCCCCGCTCGACGCCAACGCCGGCTCGTCGGCCCAATGGCCGTCGAGCAAGTCTGGGTCTCGAAGGGTTTCGAGGAGGTGGAGCGGGTTGCCACCTGTCTCAGCGACGAGACGACTGGTGTCTACTTCCAGGCGACCAAGCGTTTCATCTCGGTGCTCGCTGACCAGCTCTCGGGCCTCGGTATTGGACAGCGGACCAAGCTGCACAACGCTCGATACTCCCGATGCCTCCATATCGGTGATAGCTCCCCAGACCGCAGCGGACTGCTGGGCCTCAAACCTGCGGTAGGTGACGCAAAGCAGCAGCCCACTGGCCGCCAATCGGGAACTGAGCGCCGAAAGTACATTCATCGAGTCGCCGTCGGCCCAGTGCACATCTTCGAAGATGACAACGGTCGGCCTGGCCGCTCCCTGGGTGAGCAGGATTCGAGCGAGCGCCTCGCTCATTCTGTCCGGTTCCTCCTCAGGGTGCAGGGCCTGCGAAGGCTCACCGTGACCGGTCAGACCCCGAAGACCCGGCAACAGATGGCTGACCTGTCGCAGCCATACAGGTTCGACGGCTTCAACCACGTGCTCGGCTCGCAGACCCACGAGAACCGGTGACAGCATCTCCTTGAACGCCCGGTACGGGTCACCGGCGCTGACCGCGGTATGTGAGGCGGTCAGCGTTCGAAGACCGAGGAACTCAGCACGCTCGATCATGTCTTCAACCAGTCGAGACTTGCCGATGCCCGGGTCACCTTCGACCAACACACAGCCGCCCCGCCCGCCCGACAACTCGTTCAGCAACCGACTCAGCTGGTTTCGTTCCCGCTCACGGCCAACCATTCGAGGGAGATCTGAAGAGCTAGCCGGGGCGACCGTCGAGGTCGATCGCCAATCGGCCCTGATGGCTTCCAGCAGCGCGACGGTTTCGTCCGACGGCGGCAAACCGAGTTCTTCATGTATCGCTTGACGACACTGCTCGAACTGTCGCTCCACCGCAGAGGTGTTGCCCAGGATCCCGTACAGTCGCATTACCTCTTGATGCGACTCCTCCCGTAACGGATCCAGCTCGACCAGCTCGGAAGCGAACAACAACGCCCGTTTATGATCCGACACGCCTCGGTACATGCCGATAAGGCGGGTCAGGGCATCCACCTGACGGTCACTGAGCCGTCGTCGCTCCGACTCCATCCAGTCGTCGTAGTAGCCCGATAGGTACTCACCGCGGTAGGTGCCTACCACGTCGGCCAATCGTGATGCGATGGCGGTATCGGGACTGACACCATGTAACTCGTCGATGAGATCGTCGAGCTCGGCCTCATAGTTCTCGGCGTCGACCGAGAACGTGAGCCCGGGGGCCACTGAGATCTGCGAGCGATCAGCCTGCACCAATTCGGGCAAGCCGGAGTCAGCAGCCGCTTTGCGGATCTTCCAAAGAATGTTGCTTAGCTGCCGCCTGGCCCGATCCTCGGATCGGTCAGACCAGAAACGTCCGGCCAACAGGTCTCGTGTCTGCGGACGCTCACGGTGGTGAATCAAATAGACCAGTACAGACGTGGCCTTGGCCCCCAGCCGCTGCAGGGCCACCCCGTCTGCTGTTAGTTCGAAACCACCGAGAAAGCGGACGTCAATATGCTGGCGCGACGCTTGACTCGCCCCGCCTCCGTCCGCCTGGGCCGCCATTAGCAGTCGCCCGCTATCCGGTGGCGGCGGCGAACTCCACCTGACAGAATCCGTGGTTGCAGTAGCCCATCGGGTTCTTGGCCAAATACTGCTGGTGGTAGTCCTCGGCGTAATAGAAGTGTCCTGCGGAGGCGATCTCGGTTGTGATCTCTCCGTATCCGGCGGTAGTGAGGCTGGCCTGGTAGGCGTCTCGGCTGGCCAACGCTGCGGTCATTTGCTCGTCGCTGTTGGTGTAGATCGCCGAGCGGTACTGCGTTCCGATGTCGTTGCCTTGCCCCATGTGCTGAGTGGGATCGTGATTCTCCCAGAAGATTTTGAACAGCACCGAGAGATCAACCTCATCGGGGTCGAAGACGACCAGTACCGCCTCGGTGTGGCCTGTCTTCCCGGTGCACGTTTCCTCGTAGGTCGGGTTCGGGGTTGTTCCCCCGGCGTAGCCGACAGCGGTGGTGTACACCCCTGGCTGCTGCCAAAAGAACCGCTCGGCTCCCCAGAAACACCCCATGGCCACCAGAATCGACTGGTAGCGCTCATCAAACGGTCCCGTCATAGGTGTGCCGAGGACAAGGTGGGCGGGTGCAACGTCTATTGGAGTGGAACGCCCGGGAAGGGTGTCCTCCGGAGCTGGGACCGTCAGAGTCCGCGGATCAACTCTTCGAAACATCTGGGATGCAACTCCTGTGCAGCGTGCGTGGTTGAGGGTCGGTGGATAGCGGACGGCTCCATTTGAGAAGCACGCCCCCACTCGTCAGCGTAGTAGGACCTGTGGCCCCGAATCGACTCGGCGGGCCAAACCACTGACCACCGCTCGGTGTCGGAAAAAGAAAGATGGCCCGACCGCTGCTTGAATAACCTTCCGCCGCGAAGAACCCAAGCAATCGATCGGACCTTACTTTGTATGGTAGCACCAACGATGTCGCTGCTGAAAGGCATATGTCTTTCAGCTTTGTAACAATCAGACGAACGTGAGGTGCCGATCCACGCCAAGACGTCCTTTTCCCCGTCAGGCGTCGGTTGCCGATTCCTCATCAACAACGTCGCCATCAGCGGGTTCTTCGTCCGTAGACAGGTCGTCAGCCTCATCAAGAGAGCGATCCTGATCGGTATCGTCGCCGGCCGGGTCGGCCCCTCCCAGCAGCAATCCAGCTTGATTCAGGGCTTGCTGGGCAAAATTACGTAGCCGGGCAGCCTCTTCGGGATTGTCAGCCTCGGTTCGATCGGCCAGTTGAAGGAATTCGTCAGCCTCGGCTATCAAATCGACAACCGATTTACCTGACGCCTCATAGCCGTCGGCGTCATCCGCCCCCGCCCCGCCACCATCATCGGTTGACACCGCGGGCACACCTGAAGCCGTCAGTACCCCGGCCAGAGCATCTTGGACGGTATTCGCCATGGAAATACGGGTTCCGTTCACCGCCACGATCCGCTGGAGCTCTGGAACCGAGGTGGCGCTGTTCGACTCGACGTACACCGGACGGATGAACACCACCGTGTCGTCAACAAGAACAATGCTCATTTCACCAAACCGGACTCTGGCACCGGCCTTATCCCGGATGAAGTCGGTCAAGTCTTCGCTTTGCCTGATCTCGGCGTGAACCAAGTCGGGTGCGTTGATCTCACCGGAGGGAAGATCGAGAAGAACCAACTCGCCATAGTTCTCGGGATCGGACCGGGCCATCATGATCCCGGTCAACTCGGGACGGGCCGTGTTACTGCCGGACGCTCCGCCTCGAGGCACGAACGCTCGCTGCAACACGTACTCCGCCTGGTCTTCACCGGGCAGACGTGCCATCAAATACTGCGGGTTCATGGGGATTGAGACCTGATTGTCGCCCTCTTCGGTCTGCGCCTCGATGCGTGGCTGTGATGCAATCGACCAGGCAACGTCTTGCTGAATGAAGTCACGAGCATCGGAGACGACGTAGTCGGACCACATGTCGGTCTGCACGGTGAACAGCTCTTCTGGGTACTTGAAGTGATCTCGAATCTCGGCTGGAACTTCGGAGTCGTCGGTAAACAACGAAGGGAACGCTTGCCGCCAGGCGGCCACGATCGGATCTTCCTCGTCGACGACGAACATCTGGACTGTTCCGTCATAGGCGTCAACGACAACCTTCACCGAGTTGCGCACATAGTTGAAACCACCGGCCAGGCTCGAGCCCAAGTCGACCTGGGTTGAAACCGTCTGGGAGTAGGGGAACTCGTTCGTGGTCGTGTAGCCGTTCATCACCCAGAAGATGCGACCATCGGCGATGACCGGATACGGGTCGCTGTCGAAACGAAGGAACGGGGCCATGGTCTCCACCCGGTCCACGACATCACGGTTGTAGATCACCTTTGACTGGTCGGTGATGTTGCGTGAGATCAGCGGATCGAGTTGTCGGAACCGAAGAGCGAAGGCAATGCGACGACCGATCGACCCGATACCCACGCCTCCGTCACCGTCGTAGCTGAACAGCTCCGACGTGGTCCGATCCTGGAAGTCGACCTCTTCACGGTCGGCTCCAACGATCGCGTAGCCACCGAAGTTCTCCCCGATGTACACCCGGGGTTGATCAAGTTCGGCTGAGAACTCTTCGTCTCGCTGTACTTCGCCGAGCCCACTGATTAAGAAATTCAGCGCCCGCGAGTCGCCGGACGAAGCCGCCGTCGCTTCGTCGTACCCGGCGACCACCGCAGCGCCGTAGCCGTGAGTAAAGATGACGTGCTGGCTCTCCCACGTGGTCCCAACCTCATTGATGTTGAGGCCACGGGCGGAAAGAACAACAGGCCGCAGTTGACCGTCGATCATGTAGCGGTCGACGTCGAGCGGAGCGGAGAACTGGTAAATCTGACGATCAGCCTCGATACGGGTGACCTCGTCGAACGCCAGCAGAGGGTCAACTACCGGGACGTTCTCCAGAACATCAGCGTTCTGTTCGACGTCGGCCGCTGTCAGCCCAGCTTGGTAGTCAAGTCGTTCGCGCTTGAGGTTGCCTTCGTCGAGACCGTAGGCGAAGCGGGTGGCCTGAATGTTTCGCTCGACAAATTCGACTTCCCGTTGCGACTGAACCGGTTCGACACGTAGCCGCTGATAGGCCAGCGGGAAGGCGTTGCCGATGATGAAGTGACTGGCCAACCACACCGCCACCGCCACCGCCGGCAGTCCCCAACCGGGCCTGAAGATGTTGTACAGGAACAACGCTCCGCAGAACAACGAAATCAGGGCCAGCAGATTGAATGCCGGCTCCCGGATCAACACATCGGTGGCCAACGCACCGTCGAAGTTACCGGTCTTGGAGTTGACGAGTTGCAGCCGGTCAAACCAGTAGGCCACTGCTCGCAGAACGGCGAGGACGGCCAACAGGAGCGAGATGTGAATCTTGATACCGCGACTGACACTGTGGTCGCCGATCGAGGGCCGGATGCCGCCGTTCAGATAGTGGGCGACGAGGACAACAATCAGGGTCAGTACCAGGGTGGCGAAGAGCCAGTCCACCACAAAGGACCACATCGGTAGACGGAAAATGTAAAAGCCGACGTCACGGTTGAACAACGCATCGGTGACACCGAAATCTCGACCGTTGCGGAACAAGATCCAGGTTCGCCACTGAGCTGATGTGTTGGCACCGGCAACCAGGGCGAAGAAGGCGGCGAGGCCAAGACGGACCTTGCCGGCGTTGCGGCCAACCATGGCGTGATAACGCTCAACTAGTTCCTCTTCAGCCGAGATGGGGCGTTGAGCCGGTTTAAGTCTGTCGGCTAGTGCGAGATTGCCCCAGAAAATGACAAAAAAGGCCAAGCCGAAAACGACCGCCAGGAGCCATTGGGTACCAACTCTTGTCAGCCAGGCCGAACCAACGTCGAGCTGCTGAAACCAGAGCCAGTCGGTGTACACACTGGCGATGCCGTTGGCCGACAGGAATAGTACAAAGAAGATGCCGGCAACGACCAGTGAAATGATCCGAAGTCGCGATGATCCCGGCCGATCACGTAAGGTGCGCATTACTCACGATCGTAGTGCCATGACCTCAAGCCTTTGCTCCACAAGCCGAAAAAGGTCGCCAAAAGCAAAGGCATAAAGTTCACCTAAACCGGGGAATCAGCCAGCGACTACGAGACAGCGGCAACTTGGCACCGCAAGAGGACGCACGTGACCGCTGGGGAACGCCTCGCCTTTTACCAAACCGCTACGGCCGGCGTTGATATCACACGCCGGGTCCGGATCGTAACGAGGATCAAGAATCCACGACACCTCCGCCCCGTCTTTCACCGAGGCGTACACACCGATGGCGAAGGCCTCATACATCGAGTCCTCGACCAGATCGATCAGGCTCCCGTTGCGAAAATCTCGGTAGACGGTGCGAATGGGATCAAGGATGGCCTCTCGATCGTCAGTCTCGTCTTCCTCGATCAGCTGAATAACAGGGATGCGAAGACGATCAACGATGTAGCGGGCCACCGCTTGCTCGAGCCGTTCC
>CALJMD010000068.1 GCA_937981915.1 uncultured Acidimicrobiales bacterium | reverse complement strand
CGTTTAGGCCAGGTTGTCGGTAACGACAAAGTGGTGCAGGCGGCTCGTCGACTGGGAATCTCCACCCTGCGTGATGTCGCAGGTGAATTCCTGTCCCTTCCATTGGGAACCGAAGACGTCCACCCGATGGAAATGGCCAGCGCCTACGCCGGAATCGCCAACGACGGCAAATTCAACCGGGCGTGGTACATCGAGCGAATCGAAGACCGTGACGGTAACACTATCTACGAGCACCGACCAGACTGGACCCGGGCTATCTCCCAACAAAGCGCTCGGCTGATTACCCAGGTGTTGGAGAGCAATGTTCGGGCCGGAACCGGCAAGCGGGCTCAGGTCGATGGACACGTTGCGGCGGGCAAGACGGGAACGACAAACTCCTTCGAGGACGCCTGGTTCGTCGGCTACACCGACTACTACACGACCGCTGTGTGGCTGGGAGACCCCGACCGCAAGCGCAAGATCGTTCTGCCCGAGTGGGGAACTGTGTTCGGTGGCGAGCTCCCGGCAACAATCTGGGGAGACTACAACGACCTCCTCCACGAGGACCTTGAACCTCGTGCGTTCGCCGAACCGGAAGGGTTTGGCGGTAACCGATACCTGAAGGTCGAAGGCGAAATCGACTTCTGTCCGGGCGTCGACTTCCAAGCCGAAGGGTTCGCCGGAACCATCGAGTTCGACTCCGATGGAGACGGCCGCGTCGACTGCATCGGTGCCAACACCACAACCACCGAGTCCACGACCACAACCGTCCCCGACGACTTCAACAACGGCGGCGGCGATGGCGAAGGCAATAACGGTGGAAACGGTAATGGCAACGGGAACGGCAACGGCAATGGGAATGGCAACGGGGACGGCGACGACGAAGGTGCCCTTGGGCCGACGACCACGACCCCGTAGTCTGAAGTAACACTTCCGACAGGGGGACCCTTGGCTTCACCGGCCTATGAGAAGATTCTCGATGTGCAGGCGCTTGATCTGAACCTGACACAGCTTCGGCACCGACATGCCAATCACCCAGCCCGACAATCGCTGGTTGAGTTGAACGACGAGCGAGAGCAGTTGCTGGTCACCGGATCGGAGTTGGACGAGCGGCACCATGACCTGGAACGCCAGCGGAAGCGGTTCGAGGACGAAGCGGCCCTCATCAAGGATCGCCGTGACGGGATCGACAAGAAGCTCTACGGGGGAGAGGTCACCGCGTCCAAAGAGCTTTTGGCGCTCCAGGACGAAGCTGCCTCACTGAAACAGCAGCAGACGGACCTAGAGGATCAAGAACTTGAACTTATGGAGCAGCTTGACGCCCTCTCCGTCGAGCGTGACTCCTACAGCGGTCAGATGGAGGCCCTTGATGGGCGGATTACGTCCGCCGAGCAGGCCCTGGCCGAGCATCTCACCGACCTCGACTCAGAAATCGAGACCGTCGACGCCAACCGCGAAGTGGCAGCCACCAAGGCTGACGCGTCGCTGCTGGATCAGTACGAGAAACTCCGGCCGCTTTACGACGGGGTCGCCGTCGCCAAGTTGACCAACGGAAGTTGCGACGGCTGCCACATTCACCTCTCGGCAGTGGCGCTGGATCAGCTGATGAAGCTACCTGAAGAGACCGTCGTCACCTGCGAAGAGTGCGGCCGCATGCTTGTTCGCTAGTCGATGTTCCTCTGGTTCGCCGTTGTAGCGGCTGTTCTGGTTGCCGAGATCTTTCAGAGTCCAATGGTGGATTACCGCATCGTGGCTCTGGGGGCCGTGCTTCCACTTTCCGACCTAGTTCTCTCCTCGGCCGGGCTTGGAACCGTCTTCCACTCGCTGCTGGCCCCAATCGTGATCTTGGCCGTAGTGATGGCGACAACGGTTGGGCGCCGGCTGCTCAGGCGGCGCCTGCTTGGGATTCCGATTGGAATGTTCCTTCACCTCGTGCTCGACGGGACGTGGGCTGATCAATCACTCTTTTGGTGGCCCCTGTTCGGTCTTGAGCTGAGCGACATCCCTGAACGAAGCGGTCTCGTTTTCCGGTTGGGTTTGGAGGTGGTGGCCGTCGGTGTGGCCGTCGTCGCCTATCGACGCTACGGCCTCGACGACGTCCAGAACCGGGAACGGCTGATCCGCCAGGGGCATCTGCAGCGGGGCTATCTGTCTGCAGGGTAAACCGAGTGCTTGAGGCGTGGCCCGCGGGATCGTCAGAGACGATGGGTAAGTAGACTCGCCGCATGTCTCTCTACGTTGTTCGTCACGGTCGGACGGAGGCCAACGCCTCAGGTAAGTTGCTGGGTCGAGCTGACATTGAGCTTGACGAGATCGGTTATGACCAGGCACGCCGTATCGGAGGCGCCGTACCGGCGTCGGCCCAAATCGTCAGTAGCCCTCTTGCTCGCTGCCGTCAGACAGCCGAAGGAATCGCCGAAGCAGCCGGGCGTTCACCATCTTCGGTAGCGGTAGACGACCGTCTTATGGAACTCGACTACGGAGATCTTGATCTCACCCCGCTGTCCGAAGTGGAGCCCGAAGTGTGGGACCAGTGGCGTCGAAGTGCCGACTTCCGCCCAGCAGGCGGCGAGACGCTCAACGAACTGCACAAACGGGTGTCGGCTTGCCTGAACGACTTGACTGATGCAGCGTCAGCGGGCGATGTCGTGGTTGTGAGCCACGTGTCGCCGATCAAATCGGCGGTGGCATGGGCGCTCGGAGTCGACATCTTGATCTCGTGGCGGTGCTTCGTCGCTCAAGCGGCCATTACGAAAGTCGGCTTCGGTCCTGCCGGTCCGAGCCTTCAACTGTTCAATGCAGTGGACCACCTTGAGTAAGAGTGAGCGGTTGTGTCGGGTGAGTCACTCTGTAGGCGGGATTCTGTTCATGGAGCCGTTGCCAGCTTCCAATCGGTGACCATCCATCTATGCGGTCCACCCGAGCTGTCGCTTCCCGGCGAATGTTCACCGTGAAACGTGGACGAACCGCCCGTACATCTCGTTTGACCTTGCTCCGGATGGGGTTTACCTAGCCAGACGAGTCACCCCGCCTGCTGGTGCGCTCTTACCGCACCGTTTCACCCTTGCCTGTGGCAGTTGCCTGCCCATCGGCGGTCTATTCTCTGCGGCACTTTCCTTCGGGTTTCCCCGACTGGCCGTTAGCCAGCATCCTGTCCTGCGGAGTCCCGACCTTCCTCAGCCCGAAGGCCGCGGTCACCCGAGTGGCTCACCCGACGGTCTCAACGCTATCGAAGAGTTTCCCGTGGCGTGTGCAGCCCAGACGGGTTCGAACTGGGTCGTCGGCGAGGCGCGCCGGACACAATAGACAGTTGTCCGGGCTGCCGGTAGGGCTATGTTGTGTTGTCGTGAGCGACTTCATTGATCGGGGAGGGTGGCCGTCGGTACTCGGGCGGGTCACTGCCGGAGAAGAATTGGATCGGGCTGAGGCCAGCCTGGTCATGTCAGAAATTCTGGAGGGCCGGTCGAGTCCGGTTCAGATCGCGGCGCTGCTGGCTGCACTTCGAACTCGCGGCGAGGCGGTCAACGAAATGGCTGGCTTTGTCGATGCCATGCTTGCCGCCTCTCGCCCGCTGGAACTTCCGCCAAAGACCATTGACATTGTCGGTACCGGCGGCTCGCCTCATCGTCGCCGCCATGCCCTCAACGTTTCAACGATGGCATGTTTCATCGCTGCTGCTGCCGGTGCCGTGGTCTGTAAACACGGCAATCGTAAGGCGTCATCGACCTCCGGTTCAACGGACTTTCTCGAAGCACTCGGAGTGCCGTTTGACTTGGAGACCACAGAGCTTGAGCAATGTGTGACGTCGGTCGGGGTGGGTTTCGCTTTCGCTCGAACGTATCACCCGGCCATGGGGCATGCCGGGCCGGTTCGAGCCGAGATGGGAATCCCGACAGTGTTCAACATGTTGGGGCCGATGGCCCACCCGGGTCGGGTTCGGCGGCTCCTTATTGGGGTGTCAACGGAGGCGAAGGCCGAGCAGGTGGCGGCAGTACTCAATGAGCTGAGTGTGGACCATGTATGGGTTGTTGTCGGCGATGAAGGTCTCGACGAGCTTTCGACGTCAGGTCCGTCTTCGGTGTGGCGACTGGAGAACGGTGCCACGGAACGCTTTGCCGTTGACCCAGTGCAACTTGGGCTGAGCTCCGCTTCTCAGGAAGAAATCAAGGGTGGGTCGGCCGAAGACAACGTTGCGATTTTCCATCAGATGCTGGCTGGAGAACATGGTCCACACCGTGACATCGTTGTACTGAATGCAGGCGCGGCCCTTGTTGTGGCCGGTGTGGCGCCCTCGATCGAAGCCGGAATCGAGTCGGCGCAGGCCGTGATAGAAGACGGCCGGGCCGCCAGCAAGCTCGATGACCTAAAATCGTTCCTGAACACCGTGGTTAACGGCCAGTGAACACCGTCGTCACCATCGGCGGGTGGTCTGGCCGATCCAGTCAGCGACGCGCTAGCCTTGGCCGTTAAGTTTGAGGCGCCGACCGGGATTGCAGCCGGTCTGCCGCAACACAGGGCCAGGCACGCGCTGTCGGGTCGAAGCTCGCTTACAACGTTCGGCACTATTACTACTATGTTGATGACAACCGGCCCGGAGTTGGCCACAGCAGGATGCACCAAGTTTGGTTCTGTTGGGGTTGACGTTCCGCACCGTCCGAGTTTTGGGCAGGCAGGGTCGGTTGTGACGGTGGTTGGCGTAGCCAGCCACCACCCGGCGGATTGATTCGAAGGACTTGTTTCGACAAGGAGAACGCACGATGGGATCCGAAGCGCTGTTACAGAAGGCCTGTGAGCTTGCTTTCGCCGTCGCACGCGACGATGCGGAAGGCCAACCGCCGGTGGACCCGCCAGGGGACATGCGGAGCTTTCTCTACCTGACTCGCCTGCCTCGGCGCGCCATATCGGTCGCTCAACAGGCAATCGAAAATGACTCCGAGTTCCGGTTGCGAGTTGCATCCCGAGCGACAGAGCACGAGGTCGGACGAGCTGGATTCATCTGGCTGCACCGCCCTGCCGGCTGGGCACCGGAGTTCGACGCCCTTTCCCGGGCCGCCGACGAGGACGTTACCGTCGACGGACAGCAAGTTGTACCGTCTTTCGAGGCCCCGGTTCCCGAACCGGACCCGGGTTTCTTGCAGTCAGCGACAATAAGTCCAATTCGCGGCCTGGCCGACGAAACAACCGGCGGGTTTCAACCTAACCTGCTCGGTACAGACGACGGTCTCGCACATGAGCCGGATTTTCCAGATTTCACCGCATCTATGAACGAACTAGTAGACAGCGACGTGGGTGCCGAGGAGGTAGCCGTGCAATCCTTGAGTGGCGATTCAGAGGCTGACGCCATTGAGAGTGAGCTGAGCAGCCTTCGCGGGCTGGTCGATCGATTGGCCGGCGAGCGCGAGAACGTGCTGGCAGCAGGCAACGGGGCTTCCGTAAGTGCCGACTCGATGGCTGAGCTCGAAGATGAGCTCGCCACTCTCACCAGCGAGCACGAATCACTCCGACACGAGTTCTCCCTCGTTTCCGATGAGCTTCGGTCCAGTCGAGGCGACCGCGACGAAGCCCGCCGTTTGCACTCCGAAGCGCTACAACGCCAGGTCGAACTGGAGCGAGAGCTTTCGGAGCTGCGCGAAGCGTTGGCCGAGACGGAAAATCGATCCTCGGACTTCCAGGCCAGTCTTCTGACAATCGAAGACAAGTACACAAGGCTCAGGAGCGAGAGCGAGGAGACTCAGCGCGAACGCAATGTGACCCAGTCACAACTTGAGACGATGACGACCGAGCGGAACCAAATCCGCGAGGATCGCCTGTCGATCAAGGCCGAGCGAGACGACCTGGCCGCACGTTTGGCCGATGTCAACGAGAAGACCGGCGGGGTCGACGTCGAAGAACTGACCGAGTCGAATCGGTCACTTACCAGTGAGCTGGACGCAACCAGCCGTGAGCTGGCTCGCATGATCGCTCAGGTCGAGACACTCGAACAGCAGCTGCACGAGACGACTTCCACCGCCGATGAGCTCAAGGCAGAGCGAAGCGAGATGTCGTCCCGACTGGCTGACACCGAGTTGGCTCTGTCCTCCACACAGACCCAGCACGATGCGCTCAAGACCGATAGCGAGGGCATGGCAGTCGAGCTGGGCACGCTCCGAGCAGAGCGTGACGGCCTTCAAAGTCAACTGGGTGAACTGCAGTCGTCACTCAGCGAGGTTCTTGACGAACAGGCCGAGGCGCGACACAAGAACGACGCCGACCGCAAATCCCTCAACGAGCTTCGGGTCGAGCGCGACGTGCTGCAAGCACGGGTCAACGACATTGAACAAACTCACAAGAGCTACGAGAATCGGATAAACGCTCTTGTCAAAGAGCGTGACGACCTCCTCACCTCCCGCGATGACCTGGTCACCGAACGAGGCCAGCTCCGTGGTGAAGCGGCCGCAGCCGCCACCGCACGGGAACAACTGGTCGACAAGATCGAGTCCCTCGAGGCCAAATTGGCCCCGCTGGAAACCGAACTCCAAGCCGAGCGGAGACAGCGAGAGGAACTCGCCAACAGACTCCTGCAACTGGACGAGATTGCGGCCACGAACAACGCTGCCACCGAACTCCTGGGCAAGGAACGAGACGATCTGCTTTCCGCCGTCACCGAGCTGCGGGAAGAGCGCGATGCCTTGCGCGAGGTCAAGCGTGAGCGTGACCAGCTCAAAGGTCGAGCCGAGCGAGCGGAGCAACGGGCCGATCGAGCGGAAAGTCAGGTGGAGTCCGAAGCCGAGAAACGTGCTTTGGCCACGACTGAGCTCAGCGAAAAGGTCGGAGATCTTGAAACGACCAAGCAGTCAATGGAAACCCTGCTCGCTGACAATGACAGCGAGCTGCTGAAGCTGCGGGCCGATGTCGAAGAGCTAAACCGCGAAAACACGAAGCTGCGATTCAACCTGCAGGTAGCAGAGTCAAGTGTTGTCGAGGCCAGCGATACCGCCGAACGTGCCCGCCAAGAATCGGTCGAGGCACGAGCCAGAATTGCGGAGCTGGAAGCTTCCTCCTCTGCGGCCGTTGACCGGTTCACCGACTCCGGTGCCATGCCGACTATCGAGGAGGATGAGCTTACGCCTCAGCCGTCCTTGACCGACTTCGTTACCGACGGTGAAGACGAGCAGCCGCTGGACGTGGATCTCCCGCCGGCAGTTGACATCGATGACGTCAGCCCCCCGATGGAGCAGATCGACGAGTCGGACCTTCACGATCAACTCGCTGCCGAGGTCGATGCCGATGTTCATGCCGACATGCAGAACCAGCACGTCGAGCCGCCAGTCGATTTGACACTGGACAGCGATCCGCCGTCATCGGTTGACGCCGATGAATTTGTGTCGCTGACGCCGTTGGCCGACGCTGCCACCGACTTGGGGGGCCCGGCACCTGACGTTGTAAGCCTCGATGATCGCCGTATCGACGAGTACAACGACAACGCTTGGGCTGGCGACGACATTGACCCGGTGGCCGACAAAGAGCGAGACGAACTCGACGAAATTGGCGACTTGATCTCTCAGGCGGCCGCCTCGTTCGAAAACGACGGTTCAGGTGGATTCGACGAACCCGTACCTGCAGTCGGTTTCGCCGATGCCACCAACGCCGCTCCGCCGAGCTTGCTTGACGGTCCGGACGCTCCCTTGTCGGACTTCGAGCTGTTCGACGGATCTGATTCGGTTAACGGACGCAAGAGCATCGACATCCCGCAGAACATTGTTGACGACGAGTTGGCGGTCGCCCGCCACATCGTCTCATCGCCAGACATCGTCCTTCTAGTGGATGGCGACTCCGTGGCATCTATGGGTTGGCCTTCACTGTCGGTGGCCGAACAACGCGACGCCCTTGTGACCTATCTCGCCGATCTTTCTTCCAGCAGCGGGGCCGCCCCCGACGTGGTGTTTGACGGACGGGTCGGCGAGGACGACTCCCTGCCGGCGTCACAGCGGGCGGTACGAATCCGGTTAAGCACGCCTCCGGTTGATCCGGCTGCCGCTCTCGAAGAGCTGCTGGATGCCTACCCGGCTCAGTGGCCGCTCGCCCTCGTTACCGATGACGACGTCTTGGCGTCGGTTGCCGGCGAGCGCGGAGCGTCGGTTCTCAACAACGGTCAACTGCTCGACTTGTTCTTGGCCTGAGCGTCGGAACAAGGGGAGTAACGTCTCCTGATCGCACCGATCCAACAATGACTCCGGCGCTATAAGCGACGTCGTCCAGCACGCCCATCCCTAGAGCGGATGGCGCGCTGACTTCTGGATGCCGTCGCTGCTGGAGGAGACGTCGTGCGAAGGCGGCGGAAAGCAGCAGTCGGCAAGATCTGGCTACGGCGCCGCCGCCGCTCAACGCGGCAATGAGAAGCAGCGGCGAAAGCGGTCTACGGGCGGCGTTGAGGACTCCGTCAAGTTGTCCTGCGACCTCGCGGCCAACCAGCATCGTGGCCTCGACTACGTGATCATCCATTGCCGCCATCTGCTTGGAAAGACGTCGGGCACGAAGCCCGATAAGAGCTGCGGTGGCGAGTGCGCCCCTACTGGCGCCAAGAGCTGTTCCAGCCGCTAACCCGGCTGCTAACCATCTTGAGATGCTCAGGGGGCTCAGCCGTCCACAGTGGAGCTGTGAGAGGGGCCCTGCCGACGTGCCATAGCTGTATCGCTGCCTGGCAAACGCTCCGATGTTTGAGCGTGGAGGGTGACTGGCGGCGACATCGGGGCTGTAGAGGACGAGCCCTTTGTGTTCTAGCCTCCAGATCAGATCAACGTCTTCGCCGAATCGCAGGGAGGGGTCGAATCCGCCAACACTGCGAATGGCCGAGGTGCGTACAACCAAACACGCCGACGGCACGTACCCGACACGGTGATCATGTTTCACGACACTTGGGGCATCACCCATGTCGAGGGCTGACGAATACTGGTCGTATCGGGCGGTCGCCACTGTGCCCGGGTGAGACCGTATCCGTGGTGCAGTGCAAACGACCCCAGGGTGCCGTGTGAGTTTCACCAACTTGTTCAGTCCGTCACGGTCGATGACGACGCCTGCATCGACGAATGCCGTCAACGGTGACGAGACCAAGGCGAGCCCTCGATTGCGGGCCTCCGCCGGCCCTCGGCTCCGGTCCAGTCGCACGACGAGAACGCGGCGTCGCTGTTGATCCTCGAGTTCAAGGTCGAAAGGGTGGATCGGTTTGGTGCTGCCGTCGTCGACGACGATGACCCGGTCGATGACGGTGGCAATGTCAACGTTAAGACCGGCCACAGTCTCCCTAAGCCCGGGCAGGTCGTCTCGGACGGGGATAACGACGGTGAGCCCCGGCCGGGAGGCGTCGTCATTCGAAGGCACTGCTACTCGGTAGTGGGCGTAGCCGCCGACGACCAGACGGTGGGCCAACTGTCGATGTTCTTCGATGTCGGCAACGCCTGAGCCGCTACACCACGCCGACACCAGTTTCGCTCCTGAGGCACCCAGCCTCAGCACGTTGACCGGTTGATGGGAGATAAGAGTTCGGCCGAAGGCGCGCGCCTGAAGACGCTGATCCGCAATCAGGTACAGCGGGCTCGACAGGTCAAGTTCAGCGTCGGAGTCCACGGCTCGACCGGGCCCGTAAGGGGAGCCGGTCAGAGCGAGCGAACCGGCCTACCGCTCAGCGGTTGTCTAATCCGTCAATGACAGAGTCGAGAATGGCGGCAAGGCCGCCGAGCCCGGGCTGCTGACGTTCCGCTACCTGTCGATCCTGAGCCAATACCTGCGCCAAGGAGCCAGCGTCGAGACCCTGTTGCTGCTTCTCTTTCGACAGATAACCCATGACGATGGGAGCCAGGATCGGCAGCAACTTCATGATCAAATTCAGGTTGAGGCCGGATTGCTGGGCCACGTTCTGTTCGACCGCGTTGCGCTGTCCGCCCAAAACATGGCCTAGGATCTTTGCCCCCTCGGCCAAGCCGTCGTCGCCAAGAAGGCCAGCGAGGTTGCCGAGAATCGAGCCGTTGTGATCATCCAACGCACTTGAAAGGGCATTGGCACCGGCCGGTTGACGAGAGTTGTTCCCCATGCCAGCCAAAATGGCGGGGATGGCCATTGCCGCAGCGCGCTGAACGCTGTCTTGGTCGGCTCCGAGCCCGCCTGCCAGCTGGGCCAAGCCCTGCGATCCGATTTCGTTGAGAATGCTTGTGGTCAAATCAGACATGATGATGTCGCCTCAATAGTCGTGCCGGGAGCTGATTGGAACTCCCCAAAATGACTGTAGTGCGCCAACAGGACCAGTGCTTGTCTCTCAGCCTTGATTGCGGTGCTCGCTGACCGTCTGCAGCTCGATACCGCCCCGTGGTCGCTGCGTCACGGTGACTCGTACCCACGACGGTCGAGCCGACTCCCGGATCTCGGCCGCAATTTGGGCCGCTAGGGCTTCAGCGAAAACGCTGCGATCCCGAAATGACCACAAGTACAGCTTCAGCGACTTGGACTCAACGCACGACGCCTCAGGTGTGTACTCGATCACCACCTTGGAAAGATCGGGCTGGCCGGTGACCGGACACAGTGAGGCCACCTCTTCAGTGCTGAATCGGACAGCCGTGCACCCTTCGGGTGTCGGGAAGCACTCGACGTGTTGAACAGCCTCACGCACTGTCGAGCCGAGAATCGAAAGATCAGACGTGTCGCTCACGATGACGGACCCGATGTCTGCTGAATGGCGGTCCAGACTCGCTGGCTGGTTAAGGGCATCTCGATATGGCGTACACCAAGATGTGCCACCGCATCGATCACAGCGCTTTGCACTGCCGGGGTGGAACCAATGGTGCCTGACTCGCCGATCCCTTTAGCGCCGAGTGGATTTCTCGGGGTAGGTGTCTCCATTGGCAAGCGATCGAACGACGGAAGCTCGGCAGCCGAAACGATGCCGTAGTCCATGAAGTTGGCGGTGACGGGATTGCCGCTGTCGTCGTAGCTGAACTCTTCGAACAGCGCCTGGGCCATGCCTTGGGCGATGCCCCCGTGTACCTGCCCGTCGACCAGTAGCGGGTTGACCATTACACCGGCGTCGTCACAGGCAACGTGACGCAGGATGGAAACCTGGCCGGTTTCAACGTCCACCTCGACGACGGAGACGTGAGCGCCAAATGGGAAGGTGGGTCCCTGTGGCTGAAAGTCGAACGCTGCACTCAGCGCCGATTCACCGGCCGGATCGGTGCCTTCGACTCCCGATGCCCGGCCCAGTTCGTCCCACGAAACGGCGGCAGTAGGTGTTCCGACGACGGAGAATTGGCCCGACTCCGGGTCGTGAACGATGTCGCCGGGGTTGGCTTCCAGAAGTTCAGCCGCCGCGTCCTTCGCCTTGGCCACCAGGGCTTCGGACGCCCCCAACATTGCCGAGCCGCCGAGCTGAAGCGATTTGGAGCCACCGGTGCCACCGCCGCGGGGAACCTCTGCGGTGTCACCGTGGCGTACCTCGATCTTGTCGAAGGCAATACCGGTTGCATCGGCTACCAGCATGGCAAAGGTGGTGTGGTGGCCTTGCCCATGGGCCGAAGACCCGGTCAGGGCGATGGCCGATCCGTCGGGTTGCACAGACACGCTGGCGTATTCGGGGCCGCCGATGGGGTTTGTTATCTCGACATAGACACTGACGCCGATGCCGAGCTGTTTGTTGTCGTTAGTTTGGCGACGCTGAGCTTGCTGCGCCCGGAGATCGTTGTAGCCGGCCTCGGTGAGTGCCGTCTGTAGTGCTTCCTCGTAGCGTCCGCTGTCCATCTTGGCGCCGGTCTGGGTGTCGAACGGGAACTGATCGGGCGTGAGAAGGTTCTGTCGGCGGACCTCGACGGGGTCGAGTCCGGCCTCGGTGGCGAACAGGTCAATCATTCGCTCGATCGCCGCGGTCGCTTCCGGCCGGCCCGCTCCTCGATAGGCGGCATACGGCACTGTGTTGGTGAGTACCGACTTGCCGGAGAAACTCACGGTTTCGATGTCGTACACCCCTGACGTCATCAGTTTCGTGAGGTGGGGGAGCATGGCGCCGATCATCGGGTAGGCGCCGGAATCCTTGATGGTGTCGAGGTGGTAGCGGGTGAGCTTGCCGTCGGCTGTTCCACCCAGTTTGGCGGACATGTATTGGCCGCGGCCGTGGCCGAGTCCGACCATGTTTTCCGTGCGGGTTTCGACCCACCGGGTCGGATGATCGAGCTTTCGGGCCAGCTGAGCGACAACGAGTTCCTCAGGGTACGAGCCACTCTTGGCCCCGAATGACCCGCCGACGTCGGGTGTGATTACTCGAACTTGCTCGGGGTCGAGTCCAAGCGCCCCGGCCACCGCTCGCTTCGCCCCGTGGGCGTTCTGGTTGGTCGACCACTCGGTTAACACGCCATCTTGCCATTGGGCGGCGGCGGCTCGAGGTTCGATCGGGCAGGCGGCCAGACGCTGGTTGACAAACGATAATTCGACCACGACATCGCAGTGTTCGAAGCCGTCGTTGCTGCCATGATCGGGAACGACGGTCACGGTGTTGGTGCCTGCGGCTTCATCGATTATGACGGCGTCGGTGACGGCCTGGCGAGGATCTATGACGGGTTCGAGCACGTCGTAGTCGATGAACACCAACTCTGCGGCGTCAACGCCCTGTGCCTGGGTCTCGCTGACAACTACGGCTACCGGTTCTCCGACGTAGCGAACTTTGTCTCGGGCCAGTATTGACCGGGCCATATCCTGGTTGAGCATCGGCATACCGGGAATGATGTCGTCGATGGCGACATCGGCGTTGGTGAAGACACCACGCACTCCCGCCATGGCGGCGGCATCGCTGGTGTCGATCGACAGAATCCTGGCGTGGGCGCGATCGGAACGA
>CALJMD010000067.1 GCA_937981915.1 uncultured Acidimicrobiales bacterium | reverse complement strand
CCGACACAACGATCGGTGCCTCACGCATCGTCGGTTGGGGTCACGCCACCGCAGGGCTTGCTCTCGCCCCGAAGCTGGCCCGCTCGGTCAACGACGACTACGTCATGCCCCACGTCCGTAAGGCAATCACCGACGCCTACCGTCGAGCCGGTATCGACGGGGTCGACCAACTCGACGCCATCGAAACTCATGACTGCATGACGCCGTCGGAGTACATGGCCATCGACCACTTCGGCATCACGGCACCAGGAGAAAGTTGGAAGGCCATCGAGAACGGTGACCTGGAGCGGGACGGCCGCATCCCGGTCAACCCTTCGGGTGGGCTCATCGGAGGCGGTCACCCGGTTGGAGCGACCGGCGCCCGGATGCTGGTCGATGCCACCAAGCAGGTAGCGGGAACGGCAGGCGACTATCAGGTCGACGGCGCCCGCAAAGCGGCAACGCTGAACATCGGTGGGAGCACAGCGACCACTGCCTGCTTCGTCGTCGAATCGATCTAGAACACAAACTGGTAAGCGGCGACCGACAAACCGAGAGCAACAATCAAGGCCCGCAACGCCGCCAACGGGACTCGGCGGGCCAGCTTGGCGAACCCGGCGCCGCCCAACGTGCTCCCGATGAACACCGGCAGCAGCTGCGACCATCCGACCAAACCGGCGGCCCCGTAGGCCACCGTTGCCATCACCGTGCCCATGGTGAGGACAATGTTCTTTGCCGCGTTGGCATTGAAGAAGTCTTTGAAGCCGCGGACCAGGAACAACGAGGTGAACATGTTTCCCACTCCCGAGCCGAAATAGGTCAAATACACCGACAGGGCGAAAACCAGCGACCTACCAAGGCCGCCATCGGAGACCGACGGAGCCGAGCGCTGCGCCACGGCCTGCAGACGCGAGCTGAAGGCAAACAGCAAGGTGGCGGCCAAGATCAGCCACGGCACCAGCGAGTCGAAGATGTCGGCTCCCGTCGACAGCAACAGGACAATACCAACGACGGCACCGACAAAGACCACCGGTAGCTCCCGGCCATATCGCGACCGGTCGTGGCGCACTTCGGGCAGGTACTCGGGCACCGCCGCCAAATTCCCAGGGGTGAGGGCGGCCAGCGTTGTCGCCGCGGCGTTGATCGACGGTAAACCGACGGCAAGCAGTGCCGGGTAAGTGAAGAAGCTGCCGCCGCTGGAAACCGAATTGATAACGCCACCGGCGAAACCAGCAGCCAACAACAACAGCCACTCGCTTACCGTCACGTCACCACTACCGCGTCACCACTACCACGTCACCACTACCACCGCTGCCACGTACGAAACTGCCTCAACAACCTCTACCGGTCACCGGCGACCGGCATATCAATCAGCCGAGTGAGACCGTTCCGTCACGGCGTTTCTCGCCGCCGATCCAATGCTCGCTTCGCAGCGCCTCGGTGGACGCCATCGGGTCGAGCTCGCGGACCTGCCGCCACGCTTCATCGGCCCGCGTCCTGGCGTCAACGTAGATCCGCTGAGCTTTGCTGGCGTCAGTGTTGGCTTGTACCACGATCTCCTCGTCGATCGGTCGTCCCTCGGTCAGATCGATACGCAGTAACTCGGCTGACACCAAGAGGGTGGCAGCCTCCCGGCTGAGCTCCTCGGCCCGAGCGCTCAAGGCGACCGCTCGATCATGGGCCTGAGCGACAGCGGCCAGGTCAGTCTCATCGGGTTGGATGTCAAGCTCGAACGGAGCGGGAGCGTGAAGGAAGACAGCCAAGCCCAGCCGATTGATAATGGCTCGGATCGGTTCACCACCGGGGCCGAGCACACTGTCCTGCTTGACCTCGCCGGGGGCGAAGACCATGCCCGCTCCCCTGACTCGGGCCGTGAACTCATGGCCTTTGGCCATTCCGACCACCTGCGCAGGCAGGCGAGCCTCGGCTAGAACCGAACTAACCCGTTTGCGTTCACCGGGGTCATCGCTCTCCACCCAAACCTGGATCTGAGCTCGCCGCCAGACTGGACCTCGGGTGCACATCCACGCCAGCATTGTGGCCAACTGCCCGGAGTGATCGTCAGACCACCACACGGCGATGACCGGGTCGGCAGGACGATCGGAGGAACCGTTGTCCGCAGCCTTAGTGCCGTTACCGGATACGGGTACCCGTTCCCATCCGTGGTCCGGGGCGTGAACAATGCCGACATTGCATCCGAAGCGAACAACCGTCCTCACCATCGACAGATGATCGAGAACCTTGTTTTGATCGGTCTCGTCCGGTTCGAACCAGCTGGTTAGAACGAGATTGGTTTTTAACGCCCCAATGCCGTGGGCCTGCACCATTGCGCCAACACCGGCCTCAAGGGAATCCGCAGCGATCACCCGCGAATACAACACACTGCCGATCTCATCGTCGATATCGGCGAGCTCCTGTTGCAGCTCCAGCCCGATTCGGCCAGCGTTCTTGCGAACCATGGCTCCCCGTCCGGCCACGATCCTGGCCACCGTAGTGAAGCCGACACCGCCCTCAAGCCACGCCGCCATCGTCGACAACCGGGTACGACGCACCGGGTCCCTGGGGGCGAACGCCACCGTACAGGGCCGCCAATCTCGCGTGGTTGCCGAGTTGGCGTTAAGGCTTTGCAGGTTGGAGCGAACACCCGAAGCGGCGAATCCCGAGGTGGAGTCGGCCCAACGGGTCTGTTGAACGGTCCGCTCCAAGTAGCGGTACAGCCACAGCAGCGCACCGCCGGCCACGATCCCGGCCACCGGTCCGATCGCCACGATCGCTCCCAGGCAGGCCGCGGTGCCGGCAAGACTGAGCCGCCAGTCGAAATGACGGAACCGGGGCCGGAACGAAGCGCTGGCGGCCCGCGCCTCCAGGTACGTGGCGTAGTTGATCATGCCGTAGCTGGCGAGGAAGAACATCGAAATGACCGGGGCCACCATGTCGAGATCACCGGCCACCACTGCTAACAGGGCGATCAACGCGCTGAGCGCGATCCCGCGTCGGGGATTGTCGTCGGCTCCCGAACCGACGGCAAACGGTTCCAGAGGGGCGATGAGACGATCGGCGGCGAGCCGTTGCAGCACCCGTGGTGCACCCATTATTGATGCAATCGCCGACGACAACGTTGCCGCGATCACGCCAACATCGACCAACCATGGAGCAACAGACAACCGGCGCATGATGGCCGTGTCTTCTTGCATTTCAGCCAGAGTGACGGTCATGGCCATCGTCAACACAACGACCAGGTACACCACTGTCGAGATGCCAATGGCCCCGAACGTCCCGACGCTGATGCTTCTCGACGGTGTCTTCAAATCACCGGACATGGCCACGCCTTGCGTGAAGCCGGTAATCGCCGGGAAGAAGATGGCAAACGCCACCCAGAACGTGATGTTAAGACCCGCGGGATCGTTGGGCGATGGAACATCGGGTGAGCCGAAATTCTCCAAAAGAAGCGACGGCTGCAGATCGTCTAAGACGCCAACCATGTAGCCGATAATGGCCACGGTCAAGCAGACCATGACCACGTATTGGAATCGGGTGGCGATGTCGGCCCCCAGCCAGGCCAGACCCAGCAAAGCAAAGATGGTGATCCCGGCAATCAAACGAGGAGTAGACGGGTTGGTCGAACCCAACACGCTGGCCGTTGCCTCACCCAGCCCGATGGCGTAAAAGGCAATGGAGATCGACATGGCCACGTAGAGCACAAGCCCGATGGCCCCACCGAACGCCGGTCCGAGCGTCCGTGAAATCAAGAAGTAGACGCCACCACCGCCGACCTTGAGGTTGGTGGCCAGCGCAGCCAACGATGCTGTCGTGAGAACCGACACCACGGTGGAGAGGGCCAGAATCGCCAGCATCTGACCCAGGCCGACTGATCCCGTCACGTAGCCGAGCCGCAGGAAAAGGACGAGCCCGAGAATCGTGAGCAGGCTCGGGGTGAACACGCCACCGAACGTGCCGAGCTGTACCCGGGCCTTCTGTTGGCCGTCGCCGTTTATTGAGTCGTTGGAGGAGTTACGGGCCTGAGGTCTGCGACCGCTCGATCCCCGTCCGCCACTGGACTGACCTAGTCGGGGAAGCATGGAAAGAATCGGCAGAGTTGATCGGAGCGGAAGCTTCTTCGATCCGTTGCGGCGGCGGCTTCTGGAGGGCACACCGGCCGAACCGTTTTTCAACGGCGTCCCGCGATTAGACGATTCTGCGGCGGTCAACGCCGTCCCCGTATCGGTTCCATATTTAGCCCACCCGCCAGGTAGCTTCTGTCCCAATCGGTAAGTATGGCTGGAGTTCAACCCGTTTACGAGGACATCAGGTAACTCAACACAATCTTTGAGCTTGAGTTGAGTCTGCTGACTATCCGACATCACCACATGGCCGCACGTGTCGAACCATGTCGCACCGATCAGAATTACGAATCGGACTACCCAATTCGATCTACATTGATGCGACCCTCTGGACCGTCCGAGAAACGACAGCTACGATTCGTGGCCCCAACGCCGTACTTGAACCACCACCGACGTCACCCTTGGTATGGGTAGAGGGCCCCAGTAGGGGCAGCGGGCGCCGGGGCGACAGCCTGGTTCGTGGTTCGGATTGGATATACACCTTGCCTCGCCCATTGACGCGCCCAGCAGGACCGGACGCTCAACTGACTAGCAGCGGAGTCGTGCATCGACCACCCGCCATACGCCTCGGATCAACCTTTTGCGCCCTGTTGATCGTCGCCATGTCGGTCATCGCTTTGGCCGCGCCAACCGTTTCGACGGTCACAGGGTTCGGCATCACGGCGGCGTGGCTGATCGACGACGTGCTTCTGGTGATCGTCGGCTACGTGGCGGCAACCACGGTGGTGCAACTTGAGCCGCACCTTCGACGGGCAGGCAGTCACGCTGGTTGGCGATCCACCACCGCGCTCTACGTGATTGCCACCGCCGCGGTCGCAGTCGTCGTGCCAGCGATGGTGTTGCTCACCCTTGGGCGTTGGGATGCCCTGAACCGCTTCGTTGCAGGCTTTGGTTCAACAACGACGGCCGGCAGCCAACCCAACGACGCCATAGACCTGAGCGGAGGCCTGGACGGCGTCGCCCTCGTCGCCGTTGCCGCCACTTTCTGTTCACTCGTCCCGTGGCTGGCCACCGCCAACCGCAGGCGGCTCTCACCGGGACAACGAGCCCTCGCCATCTTTGGGCTCTACATCGGCGTTGGAACAATCCGTCTGATCGCCATGCAGTCTCTCTCTTTTCCGGTCGAGCTGATTACCACAACCCCATCAGGTGAAGCGGTCCTTCTCGGCGTGGCTGTCGCTGTCATTCCCCGATCGTTCATACACCGCTATCCGCCACGGCGGCTGTGGCTCCCGGCGCTGACCATCGCCGGCGGTGCCCTAATGGTGCCATCGTCGCTCATTGCTGGGGCGGTGGCCTCGGTTGCCATCTACGGTGCGACGATCGCAGGTTTCGCCGTCGTGCTCACTGCTGATCGACTCGGCCTTCCGTCCCTCTTCATTGGGCGACTCCTCGAAACTCCGGGACTCAGCCGCATGGCGAATCACGCTGCTTCGCTTCTACCGGCCATAGTGGCCTGGCAAAGCGCCCTAGCGGCGTTGACCATGGGGAGCGGCGGCTTGCCATCGCCCGGTGGCAGCAGTCTGTGGGTGCAAGCGAACCTTGTGGCCGCGGTGGTCGCCATCAGTCTGGTGGCGGCGGGTTTGACCCGATCCCGCCTCATCGACCCGCTGCGGCTCAACGCCGTAGATACGGGCGCCACGGCCCGAACACCGGCTTCAGTTCACCGGTTCGCTCAACTAGAGGCCGTCAACGGCGCTCGCTTCAGTTCGACGACCTCGACCCTGTGGGATGAGCATCTGAGCCAGTCAGTCGGTAAACCGCTCCCCAACCGCCCCGCCGTCCCCATTCGCACTAGCACCATTGTCCGTCGGACACAGTCGACGAGGACTTCTCACCGTGGCCGTCGGGCAAAACGCGACCAACTACCCCCTCCGGAGCGTCATAGAAGGGCAAGCACGGAAGACCAGCACGGTGTCAGGGTCAGGCCCGAATCGCGTGACGCAGCACCGGCACTCGCCTCAAATGAACGACTTTCGCACGCTGAACCGTCAAAATCGCCGCAGTTCAACACCACCGGAACGGCCAGGCATCAATAAATCCGCCGTCCCACCGAAAAAACTTGTATGACCAATGGGATCAAATCCTCTCTCGACGCGCATAGGACTCATGTGAACGCGCTTTCGCCCTCGGGCATAGCGCCACGTCACGAGATGAGAAGGCGGACCCCGGTCAGTGGAGCTTGGGGAAGATCCCGGTGCCAGGGTTCGCCGACTCGTCCGGGCTCTGCCCATCAATGTGACGGATACGGTGAGCAACTGTGATCACCAACCTTCTAACCACCGCAGCCCGTGGCTTCTGCATGGGAGCAGCCGACATCGTCCCCGGCGTGTCCGGTGGCACCATCGCCCTCGTGTTCGGCATCTACGAACGATTGCTGTCAAACGTTCGAATGGGGGCAAAGGCCCTCGGTTCGTTCGCCAAAGCGGATGTCTCCAAGGGCCTTGATCGCCTACGCACAGTCGAGTGGTCGTTCCTCATTCCACTTGGGGTAGGTCTCATCGCCGCTGTCCTGGCTTTGTCGTCGATAATCGACGGACTACTCGAAGATGCACCCGAAGCAATGGCTGGCCTATTCTTTGGACTCGTGCTCGGCTCGATCGTCGTCGCCTGGAAGCTGGTGCGCAACCGAGGCACCACCGAGCTGGGCATCATGTTGGGCGTTGGCATCGTCGCCTTCTTCCTCCTGGGTTTCCAATCGGGCCCGGTGTCGGACCCGGCGCTTCCCATCTACTTCGGGGCCGGAGCGATTGCCATTTGCGCCATGATTCTGCCCGGCATCAGCGGTTCATTCCTGCTGTTGATGATGGGCATGTACGCTGCTGTGCTCGAAGCGGCCCATGAACTCGACTTCGCAGTGCTGGCCGTGTTCGGCGTCGGCGCCATCGTCGGCCTGGCGTTCTTTTCGACCGGTCTTGGCTGGCTGCTTGACCGGTTCCACGACTTGGTTCTCGCAGCCCTTATCGGGCTCATGATCGGTTCGTTTCGGGTGCTGTGGCCTTGGCCTCACGGCGTGGGAATCATCAGCGACGTCGAAGATGAATCAATCCCGGGCACCGGCCTAGAGCTACCGGGCGCCGATGAATGGCTGGTGCCGACAGCACTGGCCGCCATCGCCTTTGTAGTCGTAGTAGCCGTCTCTCGGCTTGCCCCGACCGGCATGAGCAATCAGTCACATGACTCCTCCATCCCCGACCAAGCAAAGATAGGTTCGTGATAGTGAATTCAGTTGGCCTTGTCCTAATTGGGCGAAATGAGG
>CALJMD010000066.1 GCA_937981915.1 uncultured Acidimicrobiales bacterium | reverse complement strand
TCAGAAGAAAAGGCAAGTATCCACCACTTTCGCCACCATGACGGTATCGTGTCGATTTGGTGACGGACCTGCATGTGAGGGATCAAGGTCCCCTCGGTGACTCCCAGCGTTTGGAGAGTCTGGCCGACGAGTTCTTCGCGGACGGCGACATTTACGAAGCTGTTCCCGCTGCCGAGCGTCGTCGGTCTTCCAATTTGGGGCGATGGACCGCCGACAAGAACCCCACCTCCTCCACCCCCGTGCAGCGTCCGGCGACTGGGCCCATCAATACGGTGCAGCGTCCGGTGACTGGACCTATTAACACGGTGCAGCGTCCGGCGACTGGACCCATTTACACCGTGCAGCGTCCGGCGACTGGACCCATTTACACCGTGCAGCGTCCGGCGACCGCCCCCGTCGACATCGTGCAGGGAGGCCCGCCTAGCGCTAGGAAGCAACGTCGCTCCCGCAAAGGCCGATCGCCCTCAACCTCCAACAGCGAGAATCGAACGGCCATCCGGGCAGGCCGACTCCTCATAGCAGCCGCCGTCGCCGTACTCCTCGCAACTCTCCTAACCCAGACGACGGCCGGGAACCAGGGGGCAACCCTGGAAGCCGGACCGGACGAGGCTCCGCAAGTTCGCACCACCGACGAGGTCGACACCGACCGGCAATTCATCGTTATTGACGGACCCCAGAACAGCGGCAGCGCCCTTCGCAGAACACTCACCGGGTTCATCGCTCAGTTCGGCCGTGGCGAGAGCACCGATGAGTCAGGCGAAGGTGAAAGCCAGGGCGAAGGAAGCTCCGGTGCCGGAAGCGGGACGTCGCTCAACTATCAGGCCAACCTGGACATGATCCGCACGGCCACCGTCCGCAACCGGAACCACGACAACAGCCCGTACATCAACACCGCGTCGGCCGACCTCAAACCCGAGAACCACTACGGTCCGCGCTCGGAGTATCTCAACAACCCCGGAGACAACCCCGAGCAGGCATTCCCAATACCGGCTGGCGGTCAGTTCCGAGTGGCCTGCGAATTCTCCCACTTCTCCTACGACGATCCGCTGTTGTTCCCGAACATGCCCGGTGCCGCCCACCTCCACATGTTTTTCGGCAACACCGACGTGAACGCCTTCTCCAGCTATGACTCCCTCGTCAACAGCGGCTCCTCCACCTGCAACGGACAGGAACTGAACCGCACCGGATACTGGGCCCCCGCCGTGTTCGATGGCCAAGGCAACGTGCGTATCCCTGAACGGGTTGTCGTCTATTACAAAGGTGAGGGCCAATCGCGGGGAGCCAGCCAGGTGTACCCCGAGGGTGCGGCCATGATCACCCACAACATCAACACGATGCCCGGCGACAAAGGTGGCTCACCCGGCAAGCTGACCTTCGCCTGCACTGACAACTTCTCTACCCCAAGCGGCGAAGGCGGCAACACCATGCCGGCCTGTGACGGCTCCAAGTACAAGAACCAGTACGGGGTCGACGACAACCCCAGAGTTGTCCTCGAGGTCAACATCAAGTTCCCGCAGTGCTGGAACGGTCAGGACCCGGCCAACTGGCGAAACTTCCAGCCGCCGTCTGGTAACTGGTACGGCAGCAACTGCAGCGGAGAGTTCAACCAGAACTTCCCCAACCTCGAGTACTTCATTAACTACGTGGTCGACGTCGGCGAGAACACCTCTGACTGGTTCATCTCCTCCGACGTCAACCCGGACAGCCTGACCCGCGATGAGGCCGGCGGAGCGAGCATCCACGCCGACTGGTGGGGTGGCTGGCATCGCCAGACCAACCAGACGTGGATTGACAACTGCGTCAACTACGCATCGGGTACCGCCAGCGGCTGCGGTTTCGGCTACCTGACCGACGGCGGACCCAACGGTGGATCACCATCGGACGGTCCGGCACTTAAGCTGCGCCCGCAATACGACGGGCCGTACAAGGTGCCAGCCGATCAGCTGCTTCAAGAGTTGTGCCCTGACCCGGCCAAGGCGTACTCCAAACCTGAGGACGCCGCCTACTGCGCTCCGGGTACCGGGCTGTAACGCCTGCGACACTAAGACAGCTAGAGGTCGTTGAAGTCGCCACCACGGCCGCGACCGTCAGCGAACCGCTGTGCCCCTTCGGTTGTCTCCCCCGATTTGAACGTGGCCCGACCGAGAATGGCTTCGTTGGCCATGGCGTCATCGAACGATAGGTTCCACTGCTCGTACACCGACCGCCTGTCGTTCCGCATGCAGATCTGCGGAAACCGGCACAGTTGCTCGGCGATGTTGATCGCCTCCTGTCGAGCGGTGCCACTGGGAACAACCCGATTGGCCAGACCCATGATCTTGGCTTCCTCGGCCCCGACCGGCCTGCCGGTCAGAATCATGTCCAACGCGTTCGACTGACCGATAAGGCGAGGCAGGCGAACAGTCCCACCGTCGATTAGTGGCACACCCCAACGCCGACAGTAGACACCAAACACGGCGTCGGCTTCGACCACACGAAGATCGCACCACAACGACAGCTCAAGTCCCCCGGCCACGGCGTAGCCGGAGATAGCGCCGACAACGGGCTTGGACAGGCGCAGATAGCTCGGCCCCATCGGAGCGGTGGTATCGAGCGGCTCAATGGGAGCTTTGGGGAGCGGGAACTGTTCGAACGTTCCCGCCCCGACGGACTTGAGATCGGCACCGGCACAGAACGTTCCATTGGCTCCAACGAACACCGCCACCTTGGCGTCCGGGTCGGCCTCGAACTGGACAAAGGCTTCGGCCAGCTTCCGGGCGGTAGGGGAGTCCACCGCGTTTCGGGCGTCCGGCCGGTTGATGGTGACCACGGTGATCTCACCTAGGCGTTCGACCAGGACCGTTGGGGTTGCAGCTTCGGTCATGAGCGAAGAGTAGTGCCCACTCCAGCGGGGCGCCTTGCCCCGGTACCCTCAAATTATGCATCTTGTGAGGCGGACACATGGGGTTGGACACCCCGGGCTCCCGGCTCGATGCGTCATGTCGAACATCGCCCTGCCTCTCCGAACGCTGTGGGTGATCATCATGGTGGCGTCATTGTCGGCCTGCGCCCGACTTGCTGGCGACGCAGCCGACACCACGACGGCGACTCCGGCAGCCCCAGTGGCGGTCGACCCGGACGAGGAAACGCCGACAACGGTCGGCCAGTCATCGACCCCTAGTTCAGGGTCCGCCACCACCGGCTTGTCAGATATCGAATCACTGGCCGCCCACCTCGGCTTGTACGTTCACGCCGACAACACGAACTTCTACGCCGACATGAATGCTCGTAAGAGTCGCCTTCTCGAGCGAAACGAGATCGTGGCCCAGTGCATGGCTGACCGCGGGCTTGAGTTCATCGGGGACGACCCCGAGGTTGTTCACGGTTACTACGACGGGTTCGACATCGACCGAAACACTCAGGCCTGGGCGGCCCGCTACGGGTTCGGGATCACGACGCTCATCGTGTCGCAAGACAGGTTGGATCGAGCCGATAGCACCGATGCTCCGGCGGTCGGCTATCCCGGTCGGGCGCCCAAGGCGGCGCCCCCGATCGCTGATGGCGAAACCGATCCGCTGTCGAGTTACCTGGAGACACTTGAGGACCCGGACCGATACTGGACTGCCCTGTACGGCGCCAATCCTGATCCAAACACCGGCGCCTACGTTGAAACTTCCTGTGCCGGGGTTGCGGCAAAGCGGGTACCGGATCCGTCGGCACTGACGGCAACGTCCGTGCTTTCCGGTGAGGCCGATGCCGCTTCGGTGCTGGAACGACTGTCAACCCATCAGCAAGTAGTAGAGCAGGAGCAAGCCGGCGCTCAATGTCTCAGCGACCAGGGGTTCAGCTTCACCGATGAACTTGATGCTCGCATCGCAGTGTGGGACGTGAGAGGTGCGCTGGCCGAGCAACCGGAAGGGTCGGCGAGTGCTGATCTGCCGTCGTCGTATCTTGACTCGCTGGCCGACGCTCAAGACTTCGAGCTGGCGGCCGCCGTCGCTGTTTGGGACTGCGGCGTGGCGCAGGCGCAACTGAACAGTTTGAAGACGTCGCTACTGCCGGAGATCATCGGCTGAACGGGTTCGCCTGAACAAATTGCCTGATCCGGAGGCTACGAGCGGCTGGTGCGTTTCCTGGCCCGGTGTTCGGCGGTGTGGGTGCGGCTGGAGCACTTTGGGTCGGCGCAAAACCGTTTGGATCGATTTCTGGTTCCGTCGTAGAAAACGTCGTTACAGTTTTCGGCCCCGCACTGTCCGAAGCGGCTGGTGCCATCGTCGCATAGCTCTTGGATCAATGCCATCAGAGCGTCAGCCATCACCTGATCATCGAATCGGGCCGTCGGTGGCGTCCAATGAATGTGCGGGCCGACCCCGTCGTGGTCGACGATGGACGGAGCGATTGTCAGTTCGGTCAACTGCTCGTTGACTCGTCGGGCTGCTTCACCGCCCTCTATCGACGGGAGGGCGTGAAGTAGCGGTGCCAGATCACGCAGCCTGCGATTCAGTCGCTTGAACGACGCTTCGGAGGCGTCTTGCGCTCGGCTGAAGCCCTTCTCGGTCAGTACGCTTCGAAGTTCGCCCCGGGCCAACGGTTCGGCGTTCGTTCCGGCGATCCGGTTGACGATGTCAACGATGACTTCAAGGGTGAGTCGGATCTCGGAGTGGGTGGGTGAGCTCAGCTGCACTCCCGCATTCTAGGCCATTGCCTCAGGTGAAGCTTCGCCAGGATGAAAGTAGTTAATCGGTTGTTTGCTACTTACATGGGTTGTAGCCTGGCTCGATCAGCAAGTAAGGAATAAAAACGTATTAGATCCTTACTATTGAACATTCGGGCTCTCAGGAGGTGCGCAGTGTCAGCATTAACGTCTATCCCGGTAATGGGCTTCTTCCTGGTTGTCGCCAACGTGTGCGGTGCCGGCATGATCGTGCCTCAAGTTCTTCGACTGCACCGCACCGGCGATGCGTCCGGCGTGTCAGCTGGATGGACCGGGGTAGGAATAGGTCTCAACGCTTGGTGGGCGGTCTACGCCGTCGCTCAACAGTTGTGGGGTCTCCTGCCGGTATCGGTTGTGGCATTGTTGCTGTATGGAGCAATGGCAGCTCAACTTGTCGTTATCGACCGCCCTCGATCGGTGACGGGTGTCAACGCTGCGGTAGTCGGCCTTGGTCTCGGGCTGGCGGCCACCGCGGTTCCTCCCGCTCTGGCGCTATTGGCCGGCGGCTGGTCCTCATTGGGGTTGGCGCTTGGCCTTGCATACGCCGTGCAGTTTCTGCCGGCCCTAGCCGCAGTCCTTTCCGCTAGTAGTCGATCAGGTGTCTCGATCCAAACGTGGCGTATGGCTCTGGTTGAGGCGTCGGTGTGGCTGGTGTATGGGCTGCAACTGGATGACGTTGCGTTGATCATCGGAGGCACCGGTGGAGCGCTAGCAGCCTCAGCGATCGTGGTCCTGCTTAGCAGCGACGGTCGACCGCGATTCACCCTGTTGGGTCCATCAATGAGGACGGCTCGGTGACAGCCGGTTCGGACCGCCTAGCGACAACGGGAGACGACGAGACGTCGGACGAAAGTGGCGATCTGAAGCGAAACCTTCGTCTCATTCCCTACCATCAAGCCCTCACCAGGGCGGTGGTCTGGATGCCCATCTTCGTGCTGTTCACCAGAGCCGAGTTCGGCTTGGACGGGGCGTTGGCCCTTGGCTCGATCTACTACTTCTCGGTGGTCGTACTGGAGGTGCCGTCGGGCTGGATGAGCGACCGACTGGGCAGAGTGGCGACACTTCGCATGGCCGCCGTCGGGTTCGTCTTCGCTCAAGCGGCGTTTCTATTGGCCGGTTCCAGCTTTGTCCTGGTCGCAGTCGGCCAGGCGTTGCTTGCCGTCGGGTTCGCCTCATTGTCGGGCACCGACATCACCTTTCACTTCGACTCACTGGAAGCAACAGGCAGTGATGACCGTTTCGCCTCTGAGCGCTCCCAAGTTGAAGCGATAGGTTACGTCACCGCGGCGGCCAGCGCACTGCTCGGCGGGGCACTGGGGTTGGTCGATCTGCGTTTGGCGTTCGCAGCCGGCCTCGCTTTCGCGTTGGTCCAGCTGGCGTTGACCTTCGTCCTGAAGGAGCCGCCTCGGACCGGGCGAGCCGAGCGGCCGGGCCGACAAGTTGTCAACTGTCTTTCCTACCTGTCGGACCGACGGCTCGGCTGGATCTTCTTTTATGGGGTCCTGATGGTGACGCTGGAGCATGTGGCGTTCACCAACAGTCAGCCCTGGTTGACCGAAGTGTTGGGGCAAGACGTCGACGACCTCGGCATCACGCCTCTTGTGTCGGGTGTTACGTTGGCCGCGGTGGCGTTCATCGGCGCCGGTGCCGCCCGATCCAGCGCGGCGTTAGCCGAGCGCTTCGGCAGCGTGAACGCACTCATAGGTTTGGGTGTGGTCTCCGCGGTGGCGGTAACCGGCATGGCCCTTTCGTTCCACATTGCCGTGATCGGATTGCTGTTGTTGCGCAGCGTTCAGGGTGCGGCAGCCCCGGTCATTATTGGTGCTGAGGTCGCGCCGAAAGTGTTGCAGGAACACCGGGCCACGTTGTTGAGCCTGAATTCGCTTGTTGGAAGGCTTAGCTACAGTCTGCTCTTGGCGGGCGTGGGTCTGGCTGTCGCAGACCAGGTTGAGGCCCGGGCCCAGGTCACCGAAGCGTTGCTGATTGTCAGTGTCGTGTCGTGGGTCATGATCGGCGCATTGATCGTCAGTTCGCGACTGGCCACGAATCGCCATGCGGCACCTCAGACATAGGCGAAACGTCATCTGTCTGGAAGTATCGACAATTCTTAACCAATGCATTCCAAAGCTCGGCGGGGCGAACAGAACCGGGGTGGGTAGCCCTGGTAAGGTGACAGCGGAACATACAGCGGCGGCGTCCCGGTTCCGACGACGTGTAACCCTCCTGCCCGGTTCGTCAGAACCGAGTCGACGTTGTCCCCGACGGACCACTCGCCCGCAACCTTTGGAAGTTCAACGTGAAAGAACGCCTACTCTCGTTCATGGATACCGTGTCGTTCAGCACGATGTTCGGGACGCTCTGCGTGGCTTTGCTAGGCGTGGTTGTTTTGGTTTTGGCCCTCGACCGATTCGAGGGCGACGGCTCGGCCACTGACGCCGGCGCCGACACTACGGTGGTGTCACCTACGGTGGAACTCACCCCCACCGGGCCGACAACCACCGAGGCGCCACCTGAACCTCCGGACCCGTTCTATGTCGTTGGCTCCAACATTGTGGACCCCAACGGTGACCTCTACGTTCCCGTCGGTGCCAACGTCGCGGTGAGTGTCGTCGACTTCCCCTACGTCTTTGAAGGTGGCAACGGTGGGGTCGGTGGTCGAGTGGAGGAAGTTCAGGCCTGGGGCTGGAACACGGTCCGCGCCAATCTCGTCTGCGACGATGTTGAAGGTGTCGTGCAGGCCGACGTCATCGCCGGGATGGCTGAAACGATCGACGAACTCACCGAGGCAGGGATTGTCGTCATCATCACCTGTCACGACGGTGGCGGTACCAACGTTGCCATCAACGACGAAACCGAGGAGCGCCTCCGCCAGTTCTGGGATGTCGTCGTTGAGCGATACAGGGACAACCCGTATGTCTGGTTCAACTTTTTCAACGAACCGTGGGAGCTTCGAGACGAGGAGTCACTGGAGCTGTGGCACCAACTGCATGAGTTCTACATCAACCGTTACCGAAATCAGGGGGTTGAGAACATCGTGGTGGTGGACATCCCCGGATTCGCCCAGGCGATCGATCTTCTGGCCGACGATCCATTCGCCGACGACCTGATAGACCAGTGCAACGTAGTGTTCGGCTGGCATGCCTGGGGTGATCTTGGCGGCGAGCAGGCAACGACGGAGGGCTACCGGGTGAAGGCGCTGGCCGCCCGAGCAAAAGGAATGGCCATCCTCATCGCCGAAGCAGGTGTACCGGAACCGCTCGATGCCGGTACCGCCGGGTTCCCGGCGTGGAACATCAGCGGATATGAGGCGGCCCTCGACCTGGCCACCATCGACGACTTCGGCTTGTTGTGGTGGCACGGAACGGGCGACACCGACGACGAATTGTTCTATCCTCTCACCGCCGATGCAACCGGGTTTTGGACCGCGGCCAACGGCAACAACTTGAGTGAGGCCGGGCAGACGTTCTGGGACTTCAGCCAAACACCCCGCCCGGCCACGCCGTTCGACGGTTCGGTGATACGAAGCGACTGTCCGTCTGCTCTCGGCCAGTAGGCGTGACGGGGGGGTAGGTCCCGCCAACAATAGAACCGACTATTTTGAGAACCGTCCGTTTGCCCTAATCCGCGATTGCGCCGCTGCCGATAGAACTCGGATGGGCCGATGGGCTGACATAAGCGCAAGAACCAGTTACACCATGATGGGTGTGGCCTTTGGGCTGCTCTTTCCCGTTGCTGCAGTTCCCATGGAAACCGTTCTGGCCGGGCAACCGACCACCATGTCGAACATGTTGGCCCAAGTTCAGATTAACCCGCTGCTGTGGATCATCTCGTGCGCCCCTATTGTTCTCGGTTGGTTCGCCCGCATGGCCGGGGAGAGCCAAGACGAAATTCGTCTTCTCCTTGACCAACAGGACGTCGTCATCAGCCAGCAAACCGCCGACCTCCGAAAGGCGGTGCAGCGGGCCCAGGCCGCCGACGCGGCGAAGAGCGACTTCTTGGCCAATATGAGCCACGAGATCCGCACGCCGATGAATGGCGTGATCGGAATGGCCGAGCTGCTTTTGGCCACCGATCTCGACGACCAACAGAACGACTTTGTGCGCACGATCCGCACCAGTGGCGAGTCGCTGCTGGTCATCGTCAACGACATCTTGGATCTGTCCAAGATTGACGCCCGAAAGCTGGTCTTGGAGCGGGCGCCCGTTGACCTCGACGATTGCTTCGTATCAGCGCTTGAGCTCCTGGCCCCACGGGCCACGGAGAAGAATCTTGAACTGATCTACCACGAAGCCAATATGCCCGATCACCTCGTGTTTGGTGACGCCACCAGGATTCGCCAAGTCGTGTTGAACCTGGTTGGCAACGCCATCAAATTCACCGAGCGAGGGCAGATCGAAGTTCGAGCCCAATGTGTTGTCGACCCGTCAGAACCACAGTGGCTCGGCGTGCAGCTGCAGGTCACCGACTCCGGGATCGGGATGTCGAAGCGAGACTTGGCCCGCCTCTTCAAGGCGTTCAGCCAAGCCGATGAGTCAACGACTCGACGTTTCGGCGGAACCGGACTTGGACTGGCAATCAGCAAGTCGTTGGCTGAGCAGATGCACGGTGACGTGGTTGCCGCCAGTGAGGGGCACGGTCAAGGCTCAACGTTCACCTTCACCATGCGGCTTGAAGCAATGAACGAACCGAGCGAGCGGGCGAAGGCTGAGGCCGATGCACCGTTCGCCGGTCAAAGCATTCTCATCGTCGACGACAATGAGACGAACCGTCGCATCTTCTCCGGCCACGCCGAGCGCTGGGGTTTGGACGTTACTGTCGTTTCGTCCGGCCACGAAGCACTGTTCCACTTACAGAACCGGCCCACACTCGACTTGGCGTTGTTGGACATGAA